>JAJZEB010000111.1 GCA_021805805.1 Pseudomonadota bacterium
GCGAAGTCGCCTGCGGCATGCTCGACGACCATTTCCCGCTTGGCGTGTTCCAGGCCGGATCCGGCACGCAGACGAACATGAACGCCAACGAGGTCATCGCCAACCGCGCGATCGAACGCCTCGGCGGCCGCCTCGGCAGCAAGACCCCGGTGCACCCCAACGACCACGTCAACCGCTGCCAGTCGTCGAACGACGTGTTCCCGAGCGTGATGCACCTGGCCATCGTCGCCGAGCTCGACGCCGCGTTGTTGCCTGAACTCGACGCGCTGCACGCGACGCTGCGCGCGAAAGCGGCCCGCTGGCGCAACGTGGTCAAGGTCGGGCGCACCCACCTGCAGGACGCCGCGCCGCTGACGCTGGGCCAGGAGGCCGGCGCCTGGGCGACCCAGCTCGCGCAGGCCGTCGCGGGAATCCGCGCCGCGGCGCGCGCGCTGTACGCGCTGCCGCTGGGCGGAACCGCCGTCGGCAGCGGGCTGAACGCCCACCCGCGCTTCGGCGAGGTCTGCGTGCGGCATCTGGCGGAGTCGACCGGACTGCCGCTGCACGTGGCGCGCGATCGTTGCGCGCTGCTCGCAGCGCACGATGCGGTCGTCGCCACATCGGCGTCGATCCGCGGCGTCGCGATGGCGCTGCTCAAAATCGTCAACGACCTGCGCTGGCTGGCCAGCGGCCCGCGTTGCGGAATCGGCGAGCTGCTGCTGCCGGCCAACGAGCCGGGTTCGTCGATCATGCCCGGCAAGGTCAACCCGACGCAATGCGAAGCATTGAGCATGGCGTGCGTGGCGGTGTTCGGCAACGACGCGGCCGTGGCCTTCGCCGGCAGCCAGGGCAACCTGCAGCTCAACGCGTACAAGCCGCTGCTGCTGCACAAGGTGCTGGAGAGCATCGACTGGCTCGGCGGCGCGTGCCGCCATTTCCGGACCGACTGCGCGGACGGCATCGAACCGGATCGCGCGCGCATCGCCGATCAGCTGCAGCGCGACCTGATGCACGTCACCGCGCTGGTTCCGGCGATCGGCTACGACGCCGCCGCGCGCATCGCCGCGGCTGCGCAGCGCGACCGCAGCACGCTGCGCGAAGCCGCGCTGGCCTCGGGTCTGATCGACGCGGCGACGTTCGACCGCCTGGCCGCGCCGCGGGCGCTGGCCCGGCCCCGGCGCGCACGCTGACGCGCAGGCCGGCCTCAGTCGGCAGCTGCCGGAAGCACCGTCGCGCTGCACGCGCCAAAGCCGATGCGCACCGCGCCGGGGCGCTGGCAAAAGCCGCGCAGCGTCACCGTGTCGCCGTCGGCGACGAAGCTGCGCCGTTCGCCCGACGGCAAGGTGATCGGCTGCCGTCCGCCTTGCGCCAGCTCGAGCAGCGAGCCGGCCTGCTCGGGAGCTGGCCCCGACAGCGTTCCCGAACCGAACAGGTCTCCAGGGCGCAGCGCGCAGCCGCCGACCGTGTGGTGCGCGACCAGCTGGGCCACCGTCCAGTACGCCGCGTCGGCGAAATTCGATCGGCTGACGCAATGCGGCGGCAATCCGGCGTCGCGCATCGCGGCACTCTGCAGCCAGACCTCGAGCTGCACGTCGAACGCGCCGCGCGCGCTGTTGTCGGCGCCTTGCAGATACGGCAGCGGCGGCGGATCGCCGGGGGGCCGGCTGAACGCGCGCCGAAACGGAGCCAGCGCATCGAGGGTGACGATCCACGGCGACAGGGTGCTGGCGAAGTTCTTCGCCAGGAACGGGCCCAGCGGCTGGTACTCCCAGGCCTGCACGTCGCGCGCGCTCCAGTCGTTGAACAAGGCCAGGCCGAACACATGCTCCTCGGCCCGTGCCAGCGCGATCGACTGGCCCGGCGGGTTGCCGACGCCGATCACGATGCCGATCTCGAGCTCGTAGTCGAGCCGCGCGCTCGGCTGCAGCACCGGAGCTTCGGCGCCGGCGTGCTTGATCTGGCCGCGTGGACGCGCGAACGGCCGAGCGCTGGGCAGAATCGTCGACGCCCTGCCGTGGTAGCCGATCGGCACCCATTTGTAGTTCGGCAGCAGCGGTGCGTCGGGCCTGAACAGCTTGCCCACCGCAGTGGCGTGGTGAATCCCGACATAGAAGTCGGTGTAGTCGCCGATCGCGCACGGCACGTCGTAGTCGAGCTGCGCCTGCGGCAGCAGGCACGGCGCGAGCAGAGGCTGCGCAGCGCGGTCGGCCAGCGCGTGCGACAGCGCCGCGCGCAGCGCGCGCCACGCCGCCGCGCCCAGCGCCATGAACGCATTCAGGTCGCCGGCGGCCAGCGGCCGCAGCAACGCGCGCTGGGTGTCGTTCCAGCTGCCGCGTTCTGCGGCCAGCCGCAGGTCGAGCACCTGGTCGCCGATCGCCACGCCGATCCGCCACGGCTGCGCGCCGCGCCGCACGCGGCCGAACGGCAGGTTCTGGATCGGAAAATCGGTGCCCGGCGCCTGCGCCGATTCGACCCAGCTGCGCAGCTCCGGATCGTGGGTCGCGTCGACGGCTTGCATGCCGACCTCAGCGCCCACCGAGGCGCGCGGTGATGCGGCGCGCGGCGTCGCGCACGGCGCGCGCGCCGGGACCGTCCCAGTCGGCAGCCAGCCGCGCGGCGTGATCGAGCGCGACGACCACCAGCGCCGGCGCGCCTTCGTGGTCGAATGCGGCCGCGCTGAACGCGTTGACGCCCGGGATCGGACTGCCTGCGGCGCGCGCCACGCCGTGCTGCGCGACCTCGGCGCAGATGCGCGCCAGTTCGTCGTCGCGCCCCGCCAGCGGGTCGCGCGGCGCGAGCTCGCCGAACGGCCCGGCGACCGCATGCGCGAGCCGCTCGCGCGGCAGCGCGGCGGCGAATGCGCGGCCCGTGGCGGTGTCGAAGATCGACATCACGCTTCCGACCCGCAACGCGACGTGCAATGGTTGGCGGGCTTCGATCAGCCGCACCACGGTAGGGCCGAAATTGCCCCACACCGCCAGCGCCACCGCGTGCCCGGTCGATGCGGCGAGTTCGGCGACGACCGGCTCGGCGGCGCGCATCGGGTCGAGCTGATGCAGACACGTCAGCCCGATGCGTAGCGCAGCCGGGCCGAGCGCATAGCGGCCGCCGTCGGCCAGCTGCTCGACCAGTCCCAGGCGTCCATAGCTGACCAGGTACGGATGCGCGCGCGACGCGCTCAGCCCGGCGCGCGCGGCAAGGTCCTTGAGCTGCAGCGGCTCGGCGCTGTCGGCCAGCGCCAGCAGCAGGCGACCGCCGACCTCGATCGACTGGATCGCTCGCTGAGCCTTGTCGTCGTGCGGCATGGACAAACCCGGTTCACGTGATGTGACCATGGTAAACCAGTTTGACATGCACAAATCACAAACCTATTCTCGTCATAGCGGAGCAAACAGCGCGCTGACCGCCTGATCGCCGCAGGCTCACGCCGAACCAACGACCACGCCGTCGAAGCCCCCGCATCGTTCGAGGAGTCCGCCATGCACATCGATCGCATCCACCACGTTGCCTACCGCTGCCGCGACGCCAGGCAGACCGTCGACTGGTACAAGACGATGCTGAACATGGATTTCATGCTGGCGATCGCAGAGGATCGCGTGCCTTCGACCAAGGAGTCTGACCCGTACATGCACGTCTTCCTCGACGCCGGAGGCGGCAACGTGCTTGCGTTCTTCGAACTGCCGACCCGGCCGCCGATGGGACGTGATCCGAATACGCCGGCCTGGGTGCAGCACATCGCGCTGCGCGTGAAGGATCGCGCGACTCTGCTGCGCTACCGCGCGCACCTGCTCGCCCATGGCGTCGACGTCGTCGGTCCGACCGACCATGGCGCGTTCCATTCGATCTATTGCTTCGACCCGAACGGCCATCGCGTCGAACTGGCATGCCCCGACCCCGACGAGGCCGCGGTGCTCGCACGACTGGACGCGGTCAAATGGCAAATGCTCGACGAATGGACCGCGACCAAGCGTGCGCCACGCCACGCCGATTTCCTGCATGCGCGCGCGCGCGACGAAGGCGCCTGAAGACGCGCGCATCGAAGCACACCGAAGCACGAGCCGGGAAGGCCCCGAACGATCGAACGATCGGGATCCATGTGGGGGATCCATGTGGGGGATCCATGTGGGATCCATGTGGCGCGCCCGGCTGGGATCGAACCAGCGACCCTCGGCTTCGGAGGCCGATACTCTATCCACTGAGCTACGGGCGCGGCGGGTACCCGAGCGCGCGCATCGCGCGCAAGCCGCCCGCTCGGGCGGCCAGGGGTACTGCTGCAAGTCAGCGCGCCAGTGTATCAGAGCTGCGCGCCGCGCTCGACGCCCGGAGCGCACGCAAGCACGCTCCGGGCGGTCTGCGCGGCACGGCGCAGTGTCCACGAACGCGCCCAGGCCATATCATGCAAGGGGCATGCCGCTTTTGACCTACTTCAACCTTGATCGCCGACCATGAGCGCACACAATCCCAAATCCGAACAAGAACAGAAGAGCGATCTGCCGTTCGCATCGACCCTGCGCAAGACCATCATCATCCTGCTCGTGGGCTTCGCGACTCCGGTGATCGTGCTGCTGGTCCTGGTGCACTTCATTTCCAACGGCGCGCCGACCGAGGCCAATTCGACCATCGCCGCCGACAGCGCCAGCCAGGTCGCGGCGTCGGCAGCACCCGCTGCGGCGGCATCGCCCGCGGCGAAGGCCGCTGCCGCCTCGCCCGCAGCCCCGACCGCCGCGGCGTCCGGTTCCGCCGCCGTCACGGTGGCCGATGCCGGCAAGAAGCTGTACATGTCGACCTGCATCGCTTGTCACGGTGCCGGAATCGCCGGCGCGCCGAAGGTCGGCGACGAGGCGGCCTGGGCGCCCAGGATCGCGCAAGGCCTCGCGGTGCTCGATGACCATGCGATCCACGGCCTGCAGGGCAAGTCCGGCATGATGCCGCCGAAGGGCGGCTCGAACGCCAGCGACGCCGACGTCAAGGCGGCGGTCGCGTACATGGTGGCGCAGTCGAAATAAGCGGCGCGTCGTCGCGCCCCCGAGGCCTGCCGCGGCGGGCCTCGGCGCGTTCAGCCCGGCAGGTCGGCCGAAGGCCGCGGCCGAAAGCCCAGCCGGGCGCACAGCGCGTCGGCATCCAGACGAAGCAGTTCGAGCGACTCGCCGTCTGGCGGCTGCAGCCGAGTCAGCGCATCGTCGAGCCAATCGCCCAGTGCGCTCATGTCCAGGGTGTGGACGATGCCCGGCCCGACATCGGTGTCCAGGTACAGGCGCCCGGCCGCATCCACGCAGGCCAGCCGCGGCACACACGGCGCCCCGGTATGCGCGCGCCAGCTCCGGTCGGGCTGCAGCCGCAGCACCAGCGGCGCGGCCTCGAGTTCGACATAGACCCGCTGCGGGCCGTTCTGGAAATACCAATGGCCGTCGTCGGCAGACTGGTAGTTGCGCGCGATGAACGCAACCAGCCCCGGGTGGCGCAAACGGCTGGCTCCTGCCCGCTGCAGCCTGCCGTCGGCCTCGCGCGGCCACGGTCTTGCAGCTTCGCTGCGCATCCACCAATCGCCGCGCGCATCCAGGCCGAGCCAGCCGTTGCACGCCGGCACGTCGGGCCAGCGCAGCAGCGCACGTCGAACCGATTCGTCCATGGCGCCACCTTAGCAGAACAGGCCTGCGGCGGCGCGGCGGGCGCGATCGCCGGATGGTCCGCGCTTCAGCTGCCGCGGTCGAAAAACGCCAGCAGCCGCCGCGGCATCCAGTCGATGCTCCCGGGCGGCAAGCCGCGTGCGAAACCGACGTGGCCACCGTGCCGCGGTTGCTCGAGCTGCACCAGCGGACCGGCGTCGCCCGCGCTCGGCAGCGCACGCTGCGGCAGGAATGGATCATTGCGCGCGTTGAGCACCAGCGCCGGCACCCGGATGTCGCGCAGCCGCGGCCCGGCCGACGCGCGCTGCCAGTAGTCGCGGGCGTCGGCGAACCCGTGCACCGGCGCGGTGAAGGCATCGTCGAACGCGTGCAGGTCGCGCGCCGCGGCGATCGCCCCGACATCGGCCAGTCCGGGATGCCGCCGCGCCAGCGCGATCGCCTTCGGCTTGAGGGTGCGCAGGAACATCCGCGTGTAGACCATGCGGTTGAAGCCGCGGCCGATCGCCGCAGCGCCGGCGGCCAGGTCCAGCGGCGCGCTGACCGCGGCGACCGCGGCGACCACGGCGCCGGCCGCATCGCCGCTTTCCTGGGCCCAGCGCAGCAATGCGTTGCCGCCGAGCGACACACCGGCGGCGTACATCATTCCGGCATGCGCGCGGCGCAGCCGGCGCAGCATCCAGTCGATCTCGACCCAGTCGCCCGAGTGGTAGGCGCGCGGGGCGTGGTTGATCTCTCCCGAACAACCGCGGAAATGCGGCAGCGCCAGACTCCATCCGGCCACCGCGCAGGCGTGCGCGACCGCACGCGCGTAATGGCTGCGCGACGATCCCTCGAGACCGTGGAACAGCACCAGAAGCGGCGCGCCGGAACGTCCGGCGATGTGGTCGACGTCGACGAAATCCCCGTCCGGGGTGTCCCAGCGACGCCGCTGCCAGCGCGGTGGCGCGGGGCGCGCGCACAGCGCCGGCCAGATGGTCTGCAACTGGCCTCCGGGAAGCCAGATCGGCGCGCGGTAGCCGCCCGCGGTCGGGTCGTCGGCGCGCGCTGGCCGCGTGCTCAATGCAGGCGCTCGTGCGACGCGAGCACTTCGACTGCCTCGTGCGCGGTCGCTGCGCTGGCGTGATGCAGCACCATGCGCCAGCCTTCGGCGGTCTTCAGGTAGACGTTGGTCGCCAGCACCAGAGCGAAACGCGCGTCGTCGTTGCCGGAATCGAGCGCAATGCGCTCGACCACGCTGTGCACCGCGCATCCAAGCGACACGGTGCGCACCACGCGTTCCGGGATCACATGCACCGGCCCTTCGGCGAACAGCTGTTCGAAACCGGTACGGATCGCAGCGGCACCGACATGACGCGGCCATCCCGGATGCACGCAGATCGGCTCGTCGTCGTCGGCCCACAGGCGCATCAGCGCATCGATGTCGCCGCGCTGAATCGCCTCGTAGAACGCGGCTTCGACGGCTTCGGCCGAGGCCGGCGCCGATTCGGCGGCACGATGGGGCCCGGACATGCCCGACCCGCTCAACTGAAGACGACGGTCTTGTGACCGTTCATCAGGATGCGGTGCTCGACGTGCCAGCGCACCGCGCGCGCCAGCACCTGATTCTCGACGTCCTGGCCGACCGCGGTCAGCGCGTCGGCGTCGAGGCTGTGGTCGACGCGTTCGACCGCCTGCTCGATGATCGGACCCTCGTCGAGGTCGGCAGTGACGTAGTGCGCAGTGGCGCCGATCAGCTTGACGCCACGCTGGTGCGCCTGCGCGTACGGTCGCGCGCCCTTGAAGCTGGGCAGGAACGAATGGTGGATGTTGATCGCCCTGCCCTGAAGGCCGGCGCAGAACTCGGCGCTGAGAATTTGCATGTAGCGCGCCAGCACCAGCAGGTCGACGCGCTGCTCGCGCATCAAGGCCTCGATGCGCTGCTCCTGCGCGCGCTTGGCCTGCGCGTCGGCGCCTGTCGGCAACGGTTCGTGGTGGAACGGTACGTCGTAATGCGCGGCCAGCGCGGCGCAGTCGGCGTGGTTCGAAACCACGCCGACGACGTCCATCGCGATCTGTCCGGCACGCCAGCGAAACAGCAGGTCGTTCAGGCAATGCGCCTGGCGGCTGACCGCGATCAGCACCCGCGGACGCTGCACGCAGGCGTGTATGCGCGCGTGCATTCCGAAGCGCTGGCACAGGTCGACGAACAGCAGCTCGAGCTTGTCGGCGCCGTCCAGGTGCGCCGGCGCTGCGAAATGCACCCGCATGAAGAACAGCCCGGTGGCCTGGTCGCCGTACTGCTGCGAGTCGAGGATGTTGCAGCCGGCCTGGAACAGCAAGCCGGAGACCGAATAGACGATGCCCTTGGCGTCGAGGCACGACAGGGTCAGCACGTAGTCGTTGGTGCAGGCGGGCATGGGCAGCGGCGCAGGCTGGGAAACCATCATTGTAGGAAGGTCGAAGAATGCGCCGGGCGCGCCAACCCCTATAGTGCGACCGCGGCAGCGCCCTGCCGCGGCACGCTGCCGGCGCTTCGCCCGGCAGGCCGCACCTGGAGATCGGATTGAACAAGCTCGTCACGCTGGCCCTGGCCTCGACATTCGGCGCATGTGCGCATGGCACGGTCGTCTACGAGGTGGAGATGGCCCCCGAGGTCGCGCAACGCTACGCGTTCGGCCAGCCGTTCGGCTGGAGGTGCGCGACACTGGAGGCGCGGGAAAGCAGCTTCGCGATCCGCTGCGGCACCGCGGACGCCGACGATGCGCGCCAGTCCCCGCGCAACCTCGGCTACGCGCACATCGAGATCCGCAGCAAGGCGACCGGCCAGCTGGTCAATACGCTGTACGCCTACGAG
>JAJZEB010000112.1 GCA_021805805.1 Pseudomonadota bacterium
GGACGCGGCCGGCATGCGCGCACTGTGGGCCGCGCAGTGTTGAGGCGCCCGCCGGCGCACGGAGGACGACGATGACAGGACGGGGAACGATCTGGTTCGATGCGCTGCGCGGTGAGGCGCCGGCGCTCGGTGGGCTGCCGCCCTCGCTGCGTGCCGCCGATTTCGATCTGCAGGGGCGCGCGGTGCGCATGCTGTGCGTGGTCGCCGACGCGTCCAACCCGTGGCCGCGAGCGCGCCACGGGGAGGTCGGGCTGCGCGAGGGCTGGGCGCTGGCCGCCGCGGTGCGTGAGGTCATGCGCGCCGAGGGGCCGCGGCGCGCGCTGCTGGCACTGGTCGACGTGCCGGGGCAGGCCTACGGTCGACGCGAGGAAATGCTCGGCATCCACCTGGCCTGCGCCGCGGCGGTCGACGCCTACGCCAGCGCGCGCGCCGCCGGCCATCCGGTGCTGGCTCTGCTCGTCGGCCAGGCGATGTCGGGCGCGTTCCTGGCGCATGGCTACCAGGCGCACCGGCTTCTCGCGCTCGACGATGCCGGGGTCGCGGTGCACGCCATGGGCCGCGACGCGGCCGCGCGGGTGACCCGGCGCCGCGTCGATGAGCTCGACGCCTACGCGGCGCAGGTGGCCCCGATGTCCTATCGGATCGCCGATTACGCGAGCCTGGGGCTGCTGCACCGGCTGATCGGGGGAGTGCAGGCCGACGCGCCGGATGCGCGCGATGTGCAACGGGTCCGCGAGGAACTGCACGCGGCGCTGCTCGATATCGGCGATGACGAGCGCGGGCTCGAGGTGCGTCGCGCGCGTGATCGCCGCGCGGCCTCGCGCGCGGTGCGCGAACGCCTCGCCGCGCAGTGGTGACTCAGCTCCCGGCACGCTGGCGCGTGCACGATCTGCTGCGCGTGACCTCGGCGGCGGCACTGTGCTTCGAGCTGCCGGCGCCGGATTGGGTCGCCGACGCGCTGCGCGGCGCACCGTGGGTCGTGGTGCGGCGCGCAGCAGCGCGCGATGGGCTGATCGCCATCGGTGTGCGTGGCGCGTCGCGCGCGCAACGTTGCGCGGCCTGGCTCGATCCGCGTGCCGTGCAGCTGCGGCGCACGCCGGCGCAGCTGCGCCTGGCGGCCGCGTCGCTGCCTGCGCCGCGCGCGGCCTTGCCGGCGCTGCGCACGCTCGGCGGTGTCGGCCGGGTGCTGCGGGGGTTGCCGCGCAGCAGTTGGGGACCGGGCGGCAGCGTCGGCTTCGAACTGGCCAGCGGCGTCGCCACGGTCGGCGCCGACAGCGATCTCGACCTGGTCGTGCGCTGCGCGCTGCTGCCGCCGCGCGCGCGTGCCGCCGCGCTGTGGCGCGCGCTTCAGGGCGTGTCCGGCTCGCGCATCGACGTGCTGCTGGAGACCGCGCGCGGCGCGGTGGCGCTGGCCGACTACGCGCGCGACGGCCCGTGCCTGCTGCGCACGGCCGAGGGCCCGCGCCTGCTCGGCACGCCGAAGCCATGATGCTGGCCTTCGTCTGTCCGGGCCAGGGCGCGCAGAGCCCGGGCTACCTGCACCGCCTGCCGTCGGCGCCGGTGGTGCGTGACACGCTGGACGAGGCCGGCGCAGCGCTGGGGCTCGACGTGCTGCAGCTCGATGCGGAGCCGGCGCTGCAGTCGACCGAGGCCGTGCAGGCCGGACTGGTCGTCGCGGGCGTGGCCATGGCGCGGTTGCTGCGGTCGCACGGCGTGGAGCCCGACCTGGTGGCAGGGCTGTCGGTCGGTGCCTTCACCGCCGCGGTCGTCGCCGGCGTGCTCGATTTCGCGGACGCGCTGCGCGTGGTGCGGCTGCGCGGGCGCAGCATGGCCGAGACCCTCGGCAGCGGCTGGGGCATGCTGGCCGTCGGCGGTCTGTCGCAGCGCGCGCTCGAGCGCCTGCTGGCGCAGCACGACGCATCGCACGCGGCGCCGCACGCGCAGCTGTATCTGGCCAACCTGAATGCGCCGACGCAGTTCGTCGTCGCCGGCGAGGTCGTCGCGCTCGACGCGCTGGCGCGGCGTGCGCGCGATGCGGGCGCGCGGCAGACCGAGCGCCTGCAGGTGGCCGTGGCGTCGCATTGTCCGCCGCTGGCACCGACCGCGGACGCGTTGCGCCGGGCCCTGGCCGGGGTGGCACAGCATGCACCGCGGCCGCCGGTGGTCGGCAATGTGTCGGCGCGGGTGCTGCGCGATGCGCCGGCCGTGGTGCGCGAATTGGCCGACGGCGTCATGCGCCCGGTGCGCTGGCACGACAGCCAGGTGGCGATGGTCGAGCGCGGTCTGCGCTGCATCGTCGAGCTGCCGCCAGGGCGCACGCTGCAGGCGCAATTGCGCGCGCTGCCCGGCGAGGTGACGGCGGTCGCCGCATGCGGCGCGACCGCATCCGAAGTGGAACGACGCGTGCGACGCGCGTGCGCCGCACGGGGAGGCGACATGGACAGCAGCTGACCCGACACCGCGAGCCTGGCCACGATTCGAACGACAGACCAAGGAGACAAACGATGCAAGACACGATGGCTGCCGGCCGACGCGCCGCGCGTACCCCGCTGAACGCCGACCAGATCCGGGGCTTCTGGGCCGCCTGGTTCGGCTGGACCCTCGATGGCATGGATTCCATCATCTACGCGCTGGTGCTGGTGCCGGCGCTGACCGAGTTGCTGCCCAAATCGGGCTATACCGTGACGCCGGCGCACGTCGGCCTGGCCGGCTCGATCCTGTTCGCGCTGTTCCTCGTCGGCTGGGGCATGTCGTTCATCTGGGGCCCGATCGCCGACCGCTTCGGCCGCACCCGCGTGCTGGCCGCGACGATCTTCGGCTACGCGCTGTTCACGGGCCTTGCGGCGCTGTCGCAGAACGTCTGGGAGCTGGCGCTGTTCCGTCTGCTGGCCGGCGTGGGCATCGGCGG
The DNA here is from genome assembly GCA_021805805.1 of Pseudomonadota bacterium. Taxonomy (GTDB): domain Bacteria; phylum Pseudomonadota; class Gammaproteobacteria; order Burkholderiales; family Burkholderiaceae_C; genus Thiomonas_A. The sequence continues at coordinate 2,909 of JAJZEB010000112.1, forward strand.
CGAGTGGGCGCTGGCCGGCACCTACGTGGCCGAGGCCTGGCCCGAGGACCGGCGCAAGATGGGCGCCGGCTATCTGCAGACAGGCTACTACGCCGGGTTTTTCATCGCCGCGGCGCTGAACTTCACGGTCGGCGCGCATTTCGGCTGGCGCGCCATGTTCCTGTGCGGCCTGTTCCCGGTCGTGGTCTCGGCGTACACCATGCTCAAGGTGCGCGAGCCGCAGCGCTGGGAGCAGGCCACCCACGCGCGCGCGCCGCGCAGCCCTCTGGCCGAATTGTTCGGCGCGCAATACCTGCGCCGCACCCTGGTCAATTCGGTGCTGCTCTCCGTGGCCATCATCGGGTTGTGGGCCGGCGCGGTCTACGAACCGGCGGCCATCATCCAGCTGGCGCTGAAGGAAGGCATGACCCACCTGCAGGCCGTGCACATGGCGTCGCTGGGCACCGGCCTGCTGTCGATCGGCACCATCCTCGGCTGCCTGGCGCTGCCGCTGCTGGCCGAGCGTTTCGGTCGCAAATCGACGCTGGGCTTGTATTTCGCCGGCATGGCGGCGGCCATTGTGCTGAGCTTCGGCTGGGCGTTCTATCGCACCGGCGGGCTCGATGTTTTCATCGCGACGCTGTTCGTGCTGGGATTTTTCGGCGGCAATTTCGCGATGTTCAGTCTGTGGCTGCCGGAACAGTATGAAACCAGGGTGCGGGCGACCGCGTTCGCCTTCAACACGTCGATCGGCCGCTTCCTTGGTGCTGTGGTCAACTTCGTCCTCGCGGCGTCGGTGGCGCACATGGGCACACTGGGCACGCCCGTGGCATGGACCGCGCTGGCCTTCGTCGCCGGGCTGCTGGTGATTCCGTTCGCGCTGGAAACGCGCGGACAGACCCTGCCGGGCTGAGCTTCGGCACCCGCGCCTGGCGGCACAGGCTGCCAGGCGCGACGCGCGACGCGCACGCTGCGGGTATCGACGCATGGGTGGATTGACGCGATGGCCGGCATCCGCGCAGGGGCAACGCCGCGCGCCGCAGCTGCTGCCGTATGCTGCACGGATGAGCCAGACTCCCGCTTGGACCCGCCACACCGACGCAGATTCGGCGCTTGCCCAGGTGCAGGCCATCTATCGCGCTGCAATCGACACATTGCATCACGCGCTGCGCCGGTGGCTTGGCGGCGACGAACCGGCAGAGCGGGTGCGCGCATGCTATCCGTGCGTGCGGCTGCGCAGCGCCAGCGGTGCGCACGCCGATTCCCGGCTGGCGTACGGTTTCGTCTCGCGCCCGGGAGTCTTCGAGACCACGCTGACGCGCCCGGACCTGTTCGCCGACTACTACCGCGAGCAGTTCGCGCTGCTGTTGCGCAACCAGGGCGTGCCGCTGGAGGTCGGAGTCAGCGACACGCCGATCGCGTTGCCATTCAGCTTCGCCGACGACGAACAGTTCGACGGCGGGCTCGACAGCGCGCGGCGCGCGCGGCTGCGCGACCTGTTCGACGTGCCGGACCTGTCGCAGATGGACGACGGAATCGCCAACGGCACCTTCGAACCGCAGCCCGGGCAGGCGCGGCCGCTGGCGCTGTTCACCGCGCCGCGTGTGGACTACTCGCTGCACCGGCTGCGGCACTACAGCGGCTGCGCGGCCGAGCATTTCCAGAATTTCGTGCTGTTCACGAATTACGGCTTCTACATCGACGAGTTCCTGCACCATGCCCGCGCGCTGATGGCCACGCCGGCGACCGGCGACGACGACTATGTCGCGCTGGTCGAACCCGGCAACGTGGTCACGCGCCGCGTCGGCTGCGCGGCCGAGCCCGGCGACTGCGCCGGGGCGCCGCCGCCGCGGCAGCCGCAGATGCCGGCCTACCACCTGGTGCGGCGCGATCGCGGCGGAATCACGCTGGTCAACATCGGCGTCGGTCCGGCGAACGCGAAGACCATCACCGACCACGTCGCGGTGCTGCGCCCGCACGCGTGGCTGATGCTCGGTCACTGCGCCGGGCTGCGCAATACCCAGCAACTCGGCGACTACGTGCTCGCGCACGGCTATGTGCGCGAAGACCACGTGCTCGACGAGGACCTGCCGCCGTGGGTGCCGATTCCGCCGCTGGCCGAAGTGCAGGTGGCGATCCAGCTGGCGGTGGCCGAGATCACGCAGTTGCAGGGCTACGAGCTCAAGCGGGTCATGCGCACCGGTACGGTGGCCAGCACCGACAACCGGAACTGGGAGCTGTTGCCGTTCCACGGTGCGCTGAGCACTCCGGAGCGACGCTTCTCGCAAAGCCGCGCGATCGCGTTGGACATGGAAAGCGCGACCATCGCGGCCAACGGCTTCCGGCTTCGGGTTCCATACGGCACGCTGCTGTGCGTCAGCGACAAGCCGCTGCACGGCGAAATCAAACTGCCCGGAATGGCCGACCGCTTCTACCGCGAACGCGTCGAGCAACACCTGCGCATCGGAATTCGCGCGCTCGAGATCCTGCGCGGCCAGCGCATGGAAGAACTGCACAGCCGCAAGCTGCGCTCTTTCGATGAGGTGGCGTTTCAGTAGGTGGGCCCCCTGAGCGGCCGGGGGCGGCTACACGCTGCGGGGCGAATGTGTGGCGCGGGTGGCGCGCTCCGGCTTTCTGCGTCAGCCGTCCACCGGGGGCGGCTACACGCTGCGGGGCGAAGCCAACCAGGCGGACCAGGCTTCGAGGAGTTCGGGGTCGCCAGCGCACAAAGCTGAACGGCGGTGAAGCGTCTGCGCGAAAACGGGCTCGCCATCGAACGTGCGGCTGACTCCTCCTGCTTCGGACAGGATCAAGTGCGCGGCGGCATAGTCCCACAGACCCTGCGCACCATGCAAGTAGACGTCGAAACGGCCGGCAGCAACCCAGCACCATTCGAGCGCGACCGAACCGATGGCACGCTGCGAGGCGTAAGGAGGCGCCGTGGCCAGGCGCGCGGCCAATGCGGCAGGCAAACGCTTGAAATCGACACAGGCCATGGCCTGGCGCAACGCACGGCCGCGCCGCGGTGCGCGCAGGCGTTGCGCGCCGAGCCAGGAACCGCCGCCTTCGACTGCGCTGAACAACTCGTCGCGCATGACGTCGAAGACCCAGCCGGCACGCACCCGTCCACCCTGCAACCAGGCCAGCGACGGGCCAAAGGCGGGCAGGCCGGCAGCGAAGTTGCTGGTGCCGTCGAGCGGGTCGAGCACCCATAGTCCGGGGCCGTCCGGGGTCGCGGCCTCGTCGCGCAACAACGCGGCCTGTTGCTGCACGCTCATTTCCTCGCCCAGCAGCGCAACGTCGGGCCAGCGCGCGGCCAGCGCGACCTGCAAGGCGCGCTGCATCGCGATGTCGGCGTCGGTGACCCAGCTGCCATCGTCCTTCAGCCGCGCTGCGGGCGCATGCGCGCGCGGCAGGATCTGCGCGAACGCGGCGTCGCGCAGCAGCGCGCCGATCGCTTCGCGCCCGGGCGTGCTGGCGATGTTCACGGCACCAGGATGGTCGGCGCCGCAGGAGCTGCGGTCTGCGGCCAGTCGAGGCTGTAATGCAGGCCCCGGCTTTCATGACGCAAGCGCGCCGAACGCACGATCAGCTCGGCGACCTGCAGCAGGTTGCGCAACTCGAGCAGGTCGCGGCTGACGCGGAAGTTGGCATAGAAATCGTGCACCTCGCTGCGCAGCAGCTCGATGCGGTGCGCGGCGCGCTCGAGGCGCTTGTCGGTGCGCACGATGCCGACGTAGTTCCACATCAATCGACGCAGCTCGTCCCAGTTGTGGCTGACGACGACCTGCTCGTCGGCATCGACCACGCGACTTTCATCCCACGGCCGCGGAACCAGGACCGGGGGTTGCTCGGCATCGGTGATCGCGGCCGCGGCGGCGGTGCCGAAGACGACGCATTCGAGCAGCGAATTGCTCGCCAGCCGGTTGGCACCGTGCAAACCGGTGTAGGCGGCTTCGCCGATCGCATACAGCCCGGCCAGGTCGGTGCGCCCGGCCAGGTCGGTCAGGATCCCGCCGCAGGTGAAATGCACCGCCGGAACGACCGGGATCGCTTCGCGCGCCATGTCGATTCCCAGGTCGAGGCAGCGCTGGTGGATGGTCGGGAAGTGCTGCCGGATGAACGCTTCGCCCTTGTGCGTGATGTCCAGGTAGACGCAGTCCAGCCCGTGCTTCTTCATTTCGAAGTCGATCGCGCGCGCAACCACGTCGCGCGGCGCCAGCTCGGCACGCGCGTCGTGCGCCGGCATGAAACGGGTACCGTCGGGCAAGCGCAGCAGACCGCCTTCGCCGCGCACGGCCTCGGAGATGAGGAAGCTCTTGGCTTTCGGGTGGTACAGGCAGGTCGGATGGAACTGGATGAACTCCATGTTCGCGACCCGGCAACCGCTGCGCCATGCCATCGCGATTCCGTCACCGCTGGCCGTATCCGGATTGGTCGTGTAGCGGTAGACCTTGCCGGCACCTCCGGTGGCCAGAATGGTGTGCGCCGCGGCGAAGGTCTCGACGCGGCCGTTGGTCGCGTTCAGCGCGTACACGCCCCAGCAGCGCGGCACGCTGGCGATGTCCATGTGCCGGTTGGTGATCAGGTCGATCGCGACATGGTTCTCGAGCAGGCTGATGCGCGGGTGGTTGCGCGCGCGCGCCAGCAAGGTGCGCTGGATCGCCGCGCCGGTCGCGTCGGCGACGTGCGCGATGCGCCGCGCACTGTGCCCGCCTTCGCGCGTGAGGTGCAGCGCGCCTTCGGCGGTGTCGAACGGAACGCCCTGGGCGCGAAGCCAGTCGATCGCGCCCGGACCGTGCTCGACGACGAAGCGGGTCGCGGGCAGGTCGTTGAGCATGCCTCCGGCCACCAGAGTGTCGTGGACGTGGGCGTCGAAGCTGTCGCCGTCGCCGAGCACGGCCGCGATGCCACCTTGCGCCCACTGGCTCGACGAGATCTCCAGCTCGCGCTTGGCCAGCAGCGTGACGTGGAAGCGCTCGGCCAATTGCAGCGCAGCCGACAGTCCGGCGAGTCCGCCGCCGACGATCAGGACATCGCAATGTTGCATCGTGTGTTCTCGGGTTCCCATGCGGCGATGATGCCGAACCCAATATTCTCCACCCATTCGGTCGAGCGGCGCCACGACCGCCGAGCGCAGCGAGGCGCCCGCGCAATCCTTCCCCGGACTGCCTGGCGGGCGCCTCCGCGCACCGAAGTCAAACGCCGATGCGCACCAGCGCCGCCAGCGCTCCGATCGCAACGATCAACATCGTGCCCAGCCTGATCGTCAGTCGATGCTCAAGGTCGCGCAAGTCGTCCTTGGTGGCGAAGTTGCGCAGGTCGTCCTTGGTGGCGAAGTTGCGCAAGTCGTCCTTGGTGGCGAAGTTGCGCAGGTCGTCCTTGGTGGCGAAGTTGCGCAGGTCGTCCTTGGTGGCGAAGTTGCGCAGGTCGTCCTTGGTGGCGAAGTTGCGCAGGTCGT
>JAJZEB010000113.1 GCA_021805805.1 Pseudomonadota bacterium
GAACAGTTCGTAGAAGTCGCCCATGCGGTAGAGCACCAGAACGTCCGGGTGCTCGGCCTTGATGCGCAGGTACTGCTGCATCGTGGGCGTGTGCGTCGGACCATTTGGAGGCTGACTTTTGTGCGGAGAAGCTGCGGTAATGAGGGAGTTTGGAGGGTTCATTGCCTCCGATTTTGCCCAATTTGCAAATGGAGGTCGTCGTCACTTCGGGTAGCGAAAGCCAAAGCCCGAAAAAAAAGCCGCCAAAGGATTGATTGCCCGTCATTGATTGCCAACTTTGGCGGACTCTTTCTTCCAATGGCACGCGACCAGACAAGGCTTAAATCCGATGCACGCCCAGGCTTTCTCTTGATTGCAATCCTGGTGTCAAACATGCTTTGACGACGAGGTCTGCAACGCTTCGCCTGGATACCGTGGCACCCGCTGCGCGGAAGGCCTCGCCCTTGTGCGTGATCCCATAGTTCACGACATCTTGGTCGTCCAGCCATGCCGGACGCAGGATGGTGTAGTCGAGGTCGGACGCTTCGATGACGGCGGCCGACTCCCGGTAGGGGTCGAGCACGCTGCCGGACTTCTTGCCAGGCACTTCGTCATAGATGCCCATCGAGCTGATGAAGATCAGCCGGTTGACGCCGCAGGCTTGCATGGCCTTGACGATCGCGCGGGCCTGCTTGCCCATCGCGCCGGACAAGTTGGCGTAGACCGCGTCATGCCCGGCCATGACGCCCATGAGCTTTTCAAGGTTGGCCGCGTCGCCTTCGACCAGGCGGACACCGGGCCTGTCCGCCAGATGGCTGAGTCGATCCGAGCGCCGCAGATACAAGGTCAGTTCGACATCGCCACGCTCCAAGAGCAGGCGCGTGGCGACCTGCGCGATCTGCCCATGGGCGCCGATGATCAAGATTCGAGTCATGATCCGACCCGATCCGCGCTGGCCTGTGGGGCTTGTCTGGCTTGGTATTGATCGTCGCTGACGGGCTCCATCCAGTCTGCCGTCTTGCCTTCGTGGGCCTCTTGGATGGCGATGTGCGACATGCCGGCCTCCGCGCTCGCTCCGTGCCAGTGCTTCACGCCCGGAGGGATGCGCGCAACGTCGCCCGCCCGTATTTCCTGGATCGGGCCGCCCTCGCGCTGGATGCGCCCCACGCCTGCCGTCACCACGAGCGTCTGCCCCAAGGGATGGCTGTGCCAGTTGGTCCGGGCTCCGGGCGGGAAGGACACCAAGCCTGCCGATGTCCGATCCGGCCCGTCGGGGACGAAGAGCATTTCAAGCTCGACCGCCCCGGTGAAGCTGGCCGGCGACACGCCGACCGTCTCACGTTCCAGCGTCCGCGATATGGCCAAGCCCATGGCCGGCGCAGTTGCGTTGGATGTTGCCGTGTTCATTGGTCCTCCCTCAGCGATGCCATGTCGATCACGAAGCGGTATTTCACATCGGCCCGCAGGAGCCGCTCATAGGCCTCGTTGATGTCTTGGATGCGGATGGTCTCGATGTCGGAGTGGATGCCGTGCTCGCCGCAGAAGTCCAGCATCTCTTGGGTCTCGGCGATGCCACCGATGAGCGAGCCAGCGAGTCCTTTGCGGCTGAATATCAGCGGCCCGGTGTTGAAGTCGTCCAAGGGGCCGAGGTAGCCCACCATCACGATGGTGCCCCCGGAGGCCAGCGTGGGCACATACGGGTTCACGTCGTGCTTGTAGGGCACCGTGTCGATGATGAGGTCGAAGCTGCCGGCCACCGCGGCCATCTGGGCCGGATCGGTCGAGATGACGACGTGGTCGGCCCCCAGCCTGCGAGCATCCGCTTCCTTGCCTGGCGAGCGGCTTAGCAGGGTCGTTTGCGCCCCCATGGCCTTGGCCAGCTTGATGCCCATGTGCCCCAGGCCCCCGAGCCCGACGATGGCGACCTTGCTGCCCGGCCCGACCTTCCAGTGCCTCAGCGGCGAATAGGTGGTGATGCCGGCGCACAGCAACGGGGCGGTTCCGGCCAGGTCCAGCGAGTCGGGCACTTTCAAGGCGAAGCGCTCGGAGACGATGATCTTCTCGCTGTAGCCGCCGTAGGTGCGCGTTCCGTCGATGGGGTCGCTGTGGTTGTAGGTGTAGGTGGCGCCGTTCTCGCAATATTGCTCCCAGCCCTTGCCGCACGCGCCGCAGTGGCGGCAGGACTCGACCAGGCAGCCGACGCCCGCCCGGTCGCCGGGCTTGAAGCGCTTGACCTTTGGGCCGACTTCGAGCACGCGGCCGACGATCTCGTGGTCGGGCACCATGGGGTATTTCGCATTTCCCCAGTCGTTGCGGACGTTGTGGACATCGGAGTGGCAGACGCCGCAGTAGAGGATTTCGATGGAGATGTCGTCGGGCCGCAGGCCGCGGCGCTCGAAGTCGAACAGGCCCAGTCGGCCGGTGGGGGATTGGGCGGCGTAGCCCTTCACGTTGTTGCTCATGGTCGAGGTTCGTTGGAGTGGATGTGGGGTCATCGGTTCACCAGCGCGGCCCGCGCCGCCGGGTAGCGAGCGCCGACGATCTCGATGCCCGCCAGCGCCTGTTGGATCGCTTGGAGGTCCGCCGGGGACAATTCGAGCTGGGCCGACGCCAAGTTCTCTTCGAGCCGATGAAGCTTGGTCGTGCCGGGGATAGGCGCGATCCAGTCCTTCTGCGCGAGCAGCCACGCCAAGGCGATCTGCGCGGGCGTGGCGCCTCTGGCCGATGCGATGCCCTTGAGAGCCTCCACGAGGGCCTGATTGGCTTCCCTGGATTCGGCGGTGAAGCGGGGCACGACGTTTCGGAAGTCATCGGCGGCGAACTGCGTCTGCGCGCCGATGACGCCGGTCAGGAACCCCTTGCCAAGCGGGCTGAATGGCACGAAGCCGATGCCGAGCTCTTCAAGCAATGGCAGCAGCTCGCGCTCGGGCTCGCGCCACCACAGCGAGTATTCGCTTTGCAGGGCTGTGATCGGCTGGACCGCTTGAGCCTTTTTGATCGACTCGGCGCCGGCTTCGGAGAGCCCGAAGTGATTGACCTTGCCTTGGCCGATCAAGTCTTTGACGGTTCCGGCCACGTCCTCCATCGGGACGTTGGGATCGACCCGGTGCTGGTAAAGCAAGTCGATGCGGTCCGTCCGAAGCCTGCGCAGCGATTCCTCCACGACCTCGCGGATTCGCTGCGGCCGGCTGTCCAAGCCCTCGTTGGTATTTCCGTTCTTGAAACCGAACTTTGTGGCGATCACGACTTGGTCGCGGATCGGCGCAAGCGCTTCGCCGACCGTCTCCTCGTTCAACGCGCCATAGGCCTCGGCGGTGTCGAATAATGTGACGCCGCGATCGAATGCGGCTTGGATCATCTGGACGCCAGCGGCACGTTCGAGCCCCGGCCCGTAGCCGTAGCTCAGGCCCATGCAGCCGAAACCAAGGGCAGAGACTTCCAGGCCGGAGCGGCCAAGCATGCGTTTCTTCATTGTGAAACCTCGTATGTATGTTGATGGGATGTCAGGCTTTGGGAGCCGGCTGGGCCAGGTCTCCGAAGCGGAAGGCCGATGTGACGCCGCCGTCCATGAGGAAGTCGCTGCCAGTGATGAAGCCGCCGTCGGGTCCCATCAGGAGCGCCGCGAGCTGGCCCACTTCGTCGGGCGTGCCTGCGCGGCCCACGGGGCTGCCCTCGATCATTCGGCGATAACCCGCGCCGCGCGGCCCCGACAGCTCGTCGTTGGCCAAGGGCGTGATGACGATGCCGGGGCTGATGGTGTTCACCCGCGCGCCGCGCTTGCCCCACCGGACGGCTTCGGCCATCACCCGCAGCGAGTTGCCCCGCTTGGAGAGTTGGTAGGCGTGCAGCGTGTCCTTGACTTGGCTCGGCTGGACGAAGTCGATGCCCAGGAGCTCTTCCGTGGGCGTCATGGCCAAGGCCTTGTCCTGCTCGGGCGTCAATGCCGGCAGTCTGTGCCCCGATTGAGACGCGATGACGACGCCGGACCCGCCGGGCGCCATGGCGTCGCCGAACAGTTCGAGCACGAGGGCGGTGCCATACAGGTCCACGCGCAGGATCGCTTCGACGGGGGCCTGCGAGGGCGAAACGCCGGCCGCATGGATCAGGCCGGTGATGGCGCCGAGCCCACGGGCCTTGGTGACCAGTTCAGCCACGGACTCGCGCGACGAGACATCGACGCTCGCCGCGCTCGCGTGGAATCCCGCGTTGAAGAACGCCTTGGCTGCGGCGTCCGCCTCTTCCTGCCTCAGGCTCGCCAGCAGCACATGCTTGCCGGCTCCGACGCGCCGGGCGATGGCTTGGCCGAGTTGTCCTGCTCCGACGACGACGATGACTTCTTTCATGATGGCTCCTTGGAGTTGATGAGCGAACTTTATGCAGGTTGGCATCAAGTGAATAGAGGCCTATTAATTGCTTGAGTAGCAATTAAAAATTGATACCATGGTCATCATCGATTCAATGCGGAGCGCGCTCCGGCCCGTCATGTCCATCAATGAAATGCGCTCCATCTCCATGTTCGCCAAGGCCGTCGAGCTCGGCAGCATCCGCCAAGCCGCCTTGGCCCAGGATGTCTCCCCGCAGGCCGCCACGCAGGCCATCGCCCATTTGGAAAGCCATTTGGGCGTGCGGCTGCTGCACCGCACGACCCGAAGCCTCGCCTTGACCGAGGAGGGGCGGCGCTTCTTGGAGAGCGCCCAGCCCGCGCTCGCCGCGTTGGAGCTCGCGATGTCCACCGCCCGCGAAGGCAAGGACGAGATCGCGGGTCCGCTGCGCATCGTGGGGCCGAAGTCGTCCTTTCCGGGCTTGCTCATGCCGCTGCTCGACGAGTTTTGCCAAGCCAATCCCGGCATCCAGCCTGACGTGCAGCTCGACGACGGGATCGGCAATTGGGTGCTCGACCGGGTCGATGTGGGCTTCCGCATCGGCGTGTCGCCGCAGGAGGGGCTCATCAGCCGATCGCTCTTCCCGGTCCAGCTCATCGTGTGCGCGTCGCCGGCCTATTTGGAGCGCCATGGCGTCCCGGCCAAGATCGAGGACTTGGCGAGGCATCGGTGCAGCGTCTTCCGCCATCCGACCACCGGCAAGGTGCCGCCTTGGTATTTGACGGTGGATGGGGAGGTCGAGCACCGGAATATGCAACCGGCTCTTTCGACCAACGACACCGAGTTGGAGATGCAGGCGATCCTCGCCGGTCAGGTCATCGGGCAGGTCGCCAACTTCGCAGCCGCGCAGCACATCAGATCGGGGCGTTTGGTGCCTGTGCTGTTGCCCTTCGTCAGCGACCACATCGCGCTGCACGTCTACTACGGCAGCCGCTCTTCGCAGCCCAAGCGGGTCAGGGCGTTTCTCGACCTCGCCTTCGCGAGGCTTGTGGACAGCCCGGACTATGTCCTGTCGGACAAGGAGCTCTCGCAGGCCTCGCGTGGTTGGAGCCGCAGGCGAGCTCGGTGATCCGCTTCAAGTAGAGGATCATTCACCGACATGAGTGACCAGGGTGAGTGGATGTGCGGGGACTGCGCTTCGGGCTACGCGACGTATCGACTCCGCCAAGTTTTCAGTGCTGAGCTCCGCCAAGAACGCATTCGGAGCAAAACTTGGCGCCACACGGGCCTGAGAGGGCGCTCCCGAGGGAAAAGCGGTCTATCGAGCTGCCAGTTTCGTAGCCAGGTTGCCGCCAAGTTTTGTGTTTTTCGCAAAGAACCCAGTATCCATGCGGGTTCCAGAGCCTAGCCCCGATGATGCTGCATCATCGGCGTGTGGTTCGCGAGATTGTCCAAATCAATGACCGAGAAGATGGAGCCGTCCAGGAGGCGAGCGAGGCCTTGCGCAGTCCCGAGGCGCATCGACGCCTGTTTTGTCGCATGTTCGCAACTTCCATGCGGTGGGCGAGCGGGGCACTTTCGGATGGCCTGGACCGCCATGCAAGTCCGACGCATTGGAACAGATTGCCGCTGTTCTGAAGCAGCCGAACGGAACCGCTTGGGTCGAGGTTTGACCTTGCCCCTGGACGGCGTATCCGATAGCTGACGCAGGCATGGACTTGCCGGGGCTGGTTGGCCAGCCGGTTCGCTTCGAACCGCATCGGGCGGACATCGGCCAGCGCAACCGTGCCGCGCAGGTCGGACTGCAACGGCCGGTGCCCTCGTATGCCGGAGGCGGTGTGGCGGCACGCGCACGCGAACGCGAGGCCGCCGCCCTGTTGCGCAAGGCGCAGGCCGAACTCGACGGTGCGCGCCGCCAGGCCCAGGCGCAGGCAAGGCAATCGTGGGCGGCGGTGCAGCAGGGTTTGGCCCGGACACGCGCTCTGGAGGCTGCGGTGCAGGCCAGTGGCTGATCGGTGCAAGCCAATCGCCGTGGCCAGCAGGCGGGGTTGCGCATCCTGGTGGACGTGCTCGACGCCGAGCAGCAACTCGACACGGCGCGGCGCGACCGTGTCCGTGTCCGTGCCTGGCACGATGCGGTGCTGTCAACGCTCAAGCCTCGAGGCCGCAGCCGGTGTACTGGACGATGCCGAGGTGCAGGCGCTGGAGGCGTCGATCATGCGTCGATGAGGGATCTTGCGCGCTGACCGTTGAAACCCCCGATCGATGCCGTCATGGCCGTCGGGTCCGAACGTGGGTTCGCGGCAAACCCAGGCTACCGCGTGCTCTGCGCCGCAGCCATGGGCCTTCAGAACGGGGCTTCGTCGCCAGGCGTTTCGGCGGCTTGCGTGGCGGCGGCCTGGCGCTTGGCGCCGGGCTCGGGCGCATTGCGGTCCGTTCTCGCGTAGGGTTTGAGCAGGGTGACGAGCTGGGCGTAGATGCGCGGGCTTCCCGTCACCAGTTCACCGCGGTGGAGGAAGTCGGATTCGCCGGTGAAGTTGCCCACCAGGCCGCCGGCTTCGGTGATGAGCAGCGAGCCCGCAGCCACATCCCAGGGCTTGAGGCCGAGTTCGAAGAAACCGTCGTAACGGCCCGCGGCCACGTAGGCCAGGTCGATGGCTGCCGCGCCGGGGCGCCGCAGGCCGACGCAGCGCTCGGCCACCTTCTTGAACATCTCCAGATAGGTGTCGAGGTCGTCGCCCTTGCGGAAGGGAAAGCCGGTGCCGATGAGGGCCTCTTCCAGGCGAGTGCGTTTGGACACGCGCAGGCGGCGGTTGTTGAGGAAGGCGCCGCCGCCGCGGCTGGCGGTGAACAGCTCGTCGCGCGAGGGGTCGTACACCACGCCGTGCTGCACCACGCCGTGGTGGGCGAGGGCGATGGACACGGCGTAGACCGGCATGCCGTGGATGAAGTTGGTGGTGCCGTCGAGCGGGTCGATGATCCACTGGAAGTCGGAATCCGCCTTGCCGTGGGCGGTGCCCGTTTCCTCGCCCAGGATGCCGTGCTGGGGGTAGGCCTTGAGCAGGATGTCGATGATGGCCTGCTCGCTGGCGCGGTCCACCTCGGTGACGAAGTCGCGGGCTGACTTTTGCGTCACGCGCAGCAGGTCGAGGTCGAGGCTGGCGCGGTTGATGATTTTGCCGGCTTCGCGGGCGGCGCGAACGGCAACGTTGATCATGGGATGCATGGTGGCGGCGAAGGACGCGACAATGGCGCCTCGAAAAGGAAGGCTCGGGTGGATGTGAAAGAACGAATGCAGACGGAAGATTTTATCGGAGGGGGTGCGACCGCCCAGCCGGATGGCTCAAGTGGTGGCGTGCAGCCGTTGTTCGTGCTGGTGAATCCCAGCCATCCGGGCAATGTCGGCGCGGCGGCGCGGGCCATCAAGACCATGGGTTTCGCGCATCTGGCGCTGGTGGCGCCGCGCCATGCGGATGTGCTGCAGCAGCCCGAGGCCTTGGCGTTCGCCAGCGGCGCCGACGATGTGCTCGCCGCCACCCGGATCGGCGCCAGCCTGATGGACGCTGCCGGCGATTGCGGCGTGCTGGTGGCGCTGTCGTCGCGGGTGCGCGACTTCGGTCCGCCGCTGCGCGGCCCGCAATGGCTGCCCGAGCTGGCGCGAACCGCCGCCGCGCAAGGCCGGCGCGTGGGCTTCGTCTTCGGCAGCGAGCGCTATGGCCTGGACAACGACACGGTGTATCGCTGCGACGCGCTGTTGAGCCTGCCGGCGTCTTCGCAGTACGCCTCGCTCAACCTGGCGCAGGCGGTGCAGATCGTGGCCTGGGAATGGCGCAAGGCGGTCGGCGCCTTCCAGCTGCCGGCGGGACCACCGGCCGAAGTCCCAGCCACCCAGGCCGAGGTGCAGGGTTTGTTGGATCATGCCGAGCAGGCCCTGGTGGCGCTGGGTTACCTGAATCCGGTCGCACCGAAGAAGCTGCTCCCCAGGCTGGCACGGCTGGCCACCCGGGCGCTGCTCACGCAACAGGAAGTGCATA
>JAJZEB010000008.1:0-27163 GCA_021805805.1 Pseudomonadota bacterium
CTTCATCTTGGTGGCTCCTTTCTTTGCTTGCGAGGCACCCGCATGCTCGCATGCGGGTGAAAGGAGCCGCCACCTTCACACTATCCGTTCAACAGAGTCTGGGACATCGCCCGGCAGGCTGCGCCCGGATCGATTTGCCGAACGGAACCCGCTGCTACGCGGTCGCCGCAAGCTTGGGGGCGGCATCGGGAAACCGGCAGGCTCGGTTGCCGGATGACGGCCAAGTGGCGGTAGCCAGCGCGCTGGGAAAACAAGGCGATCGCAGCCTTGCCTTTGCCGATGACCGCCAGGCGATTGTGCGACCGGCGAGCCATCTCGAGCTGCTGTCAAGTTCGGAGGTTTACGGTCGGCTGAAGCATTGGCTGGCGTGACGCGGGGCGAGCGATCGCCGGGCGAACGAGGACGGGAGTTCGCCACCGTGATCGATGTATGTTAGTCTTGGGGATTGCATCGCTTGCTCGCGTAGCGTCTTCGATCCAAATCGCTTGCGCTTGGGCGTTGCACCTTGGACAGCGTGCCAGCTCCATCACGGGCGGCGCTGCATCCGGACAAGAGTCGCCCAGGTCATGGAAGCTGGGCAGGCGCCATGTCGGCGCAAACGGACTCGGTCCTCGTCTGCTCCCGAAGTGCGTGGCGACGCGAAGGGCACCCGCAAGAGCGCGTTCGCACGCTCTCGCGAGCGGAAGATTCCTTGCGTCCAACATGCGCGACCCGGCGCGAGCGATTCCGGCCTGACATCGACCTCTCCAAGGCCCGCTTTCGGCCACCATCACGTTTTGCCGCCGGTTCGCTGCAAGGAGACCGCGACTGGACACGCCTGCGCGCGGCGCTTCATACCCGTTCCCGCAGTCGCACCCCGCACGCTGCAACCGGCGACGAACTTCGGCAAGGCCTGTGGTGCGTTCGATTCCGCGAGCGCGTCTTGGCGATCCGCGTCTCCGTCCACATCAACTCAGCATCAAGGACCCAATATGGCCAAGGAAGAACTCATCGAAATGCGCGGAGCAGTTGACGAAGTGCTGCCCGACTCCCGGTATCGCGTGACCCTGGATAACGGCCACGTGGTCGTCGCCTATACGGGCGGAAAAATGCGCAAGCATCGCATTCGCATTCTTGCAGGCGACAAGGTGACGCTGGAACTCTCGCCCTACGATTTGACGAAGGGGCGGATCACGTTCCGTCACCTGGAACCGCGCAACGGCGCTGCTCCGAAGCCGCCGCAACGACGCCGCTTCTGATCGCCAGGAGTTTGGCGAGCACGTGCCGTATCAGGCGTGACAGCGACCGGCCTTCATTTTGCGCAGACTTTCATGGCGCTCCTGCGCCTCGAGCGAGAGCGTCGCCGTCGGTCTCGCGAGCAGGCGATCGACGCCGATCGGGTCGCCGCTTTCCTCGCACCAGCCGAAACTGCCGTCGCGAATGCGCATCAACGCCTGATCGATCGCGTGCAGGTGCTTGCGCTCACGGTCACGAACACGCAATTCAAGCGAATGATCCTCCTCCAAGGAAGCCCGATCAGAGGGATCTGGAGTCGGCTCGAATTGTTTCAGGTTTGCGTGCGTGCCGTCGGCCGCGCAGAGCAAGGCTTCGCGCTCGCGCTCCAGAAGTCGGCGAAAGAACTCGAGTTGGTCGGGCGACAGATAACCGAGCGTCGGATTGCCCTGCAGAGACGATGAAGACGAACCGTTTGCTCGTTCCATGATGACGCTCCTTCTGGACCCGATGCCCAGCATCACATGATGCGCCAATTGTGGCCAATTGTGTGAATGCTGAAAGCGCCCGCCGCCCGCGGCCATGACGTCGTTTGCGGTCTTCGGCGGCGTGCTGGCTCGCAGACGGCTATTTCGAACCTGAGGCGACGTGCGTGTTTGTTTCTGGCGTGGCCGGCGCTGATTGAACCTTGCGCTGGGCTTTTTCGGCCTTTTTTCGCTTCTTCTGCTGCTCGCGTTGTCGCTTTTCAAACTGGTAATTTGGCTTGGCCATATGCGTCCTTTCTGGCTATTGGGTTCTCAACGTACCACCATATGAATCTAGCCTGGATATTTCGCGAGCAAAGGGGTCGGAAGCTTGATCCGGTCGAGCGCAACACTCGCTGCATGCGCCTGCTGTTGGCTTCCAGCCAACCCTCAAGCACGTGCTCCTCAGCGCCGCCCAGGCCCTGGCCCCTTGAACACTCGAAAATGCTGTCCCCGGCTTGCTGACGAACAGCGGGGGTAAGGGGGCATTGCGTCCCGCGCTTGCCAAAGCACAAGCGTTGATCCCGCAGCCCCTCATCGGCCATACCCTTCGCGCCGCGCGCGATGCCAAGCCCGACGTCGATGGCTGCTCATGAAAGATCCGGGAAGTGGGCGCGCCCTACCGGGCGCACTCAGAAAAAAGGCGCGGCAAAGCCGCGCCTTCATCAGCGGATATCCGGACGCGCCCGACATCCGGCAGTGTTCGATCTGGATCAGTCCAGGGCGCGGATGTTCGACGCCTGCGGCCCCTTCTGGCCCTGCGTCACCTCGAACTGCACGCGCTGGTTCTCGGTCAGTGTCTTGAAGCCACTGCCTTGAATCTCCTTGAAGTGCGCAAAGAGATCCTTGCCACCGCCATCGGGGGCGATGAAGCCGAAGCCTTTGCCCTCGTTGAACCATTTCACGGTACCGGTTCCGGTCGTCATATCAAATTCCTTTCGAAGTTGCTGGGCACAAAACCGCGCCCAGCGAAGAGACGCCAAGAAAATCTTCAGAAGGGGATTCGACTCGACCGCCGGCACAACGCCGGCGCGTGCAGAAAGACCTTACAGCGGATGGCCTTGCGCATATCAGCCTTTGCATGATACGCCAAATCGTCTGCGCGCACTCAAAGCCCCTGATCGCTCGAAGGCAGCCTAGCTGCCGTGCAGTCAGCGAGCGCGTCGCGCTACCACGCTGCCGCATCGTCGAGAGCGCGCGCATGCGCGAGGAACCGGCCCGACGCAGCGACCGCTCGGCCGGCTACCGCGTCAAGTCGCTGTCGCCGGAGGGCGTGCGTTTTCGCCAGCGGGCCACCGCCCTGTTGAAGCAGCAGCCGACGCAACGCTACGCGGTCGATCGCCGCCAACGATCAACGCCACGCGACTCGCCGCAAAGATCCCCGTAGCGGCATCAGCTTCGGCCGCCGCTGCCGCGCCCTTGCAGGCGGGCAGCCGTCAAGAAGCTACTTACGCTTGCGCCGATCCGCCACGACAGGAGCAGCAGGTGGACGCATGACGCCCTCACCGGCTACCGGTGCCTTGGGTATCGAGTGATCCTTCTTCGGCTTCTTGGCCTCTCGATTTCCACGCTGCATTCCCTTGGGCATGATGCAGTGCCTCCAGTTGATGTCTGCAAGACGCAGCCACTTCACGCAGTGTAAGCCCGTGGATCCATGGATCAGGCCAAGGGGGCTGCCGCCGGTTCGGTGGACACCGACCTGAGCCTTTTGCGCCGGCTTGATCTGGTGCACGGCGCTGTAGCCGGTTGTGGCCCATGATCGGGACATTTCGGCACTGCACAGCAGCGCGATATCGGTCGCGCATCGACGCCCCATGCACAGCGAAGACACGGTCTCGATCCCGGTCGAAGCGACTCGGCTGCGCGGCGACCTCGCCCTCGTGCAGGGGGGAGACGGGATCGTCGCTTTCGTGCACGGCAGCGGCAGCAGCCGCCTGAGTCCGCGCAACCGCGCAGTGGCGCGGCAGCTCAACGCGGCGGGGCTAAGCACCCTTCTCTTCGATCTGCTCACGCCCGACGAGGAAGCCGTCGACGCTCGTACCCGCGTGCTGCGCTTCGACATCGAGCTTCTGGCACGCCGCCTGCTCGGTGTCCTCGACTGGCTGGGCGCGCAGCCACGCACCGCGCACTTGCGCGTCGGCCTGTTCGGCGCGTCCACCGGGGCTGCTGCGGCGTTGCAGGCCGCCGCGCTGCGGCCGCTTGGCGTCGGCGCCGTGGTTTCGCGCGGTGGTCGACCTGATCTGGCCTCGGCCTGGCTCGATCGCGTGCGCGCGCCGACGCTGCTGATCGTCGGCGCGCTCGACGTCGAAGTGCGCGCGCTCAACGAACACGCGGCGCATCGTCTGCGCGCCCCCCACGCGTTGCGCATCGTCGCCGGCGCGACGCACCTGTTCGAGGAAGCGGGAGCGCTCGAGCAGGTCGCCAACCTGGCGGCCGACTGGTTTGGCAGGCATCTGGCCGTGCCAGGGCCCGCTGGCGTTGCCGCGTGAAGCACATGAGGCCGCGCGGACCAGCTTGCTGATCTGCCGCATGTTCATTCGCGATGGCGTGCGCATTCATGGCTGCAATTGGCTTTATCGTTGCATCCGAGGTACGTCTGGCATGAACCATTCGGGGATGATCGTCGCCGTGCGCGGGGCCGTGGTCGACGTTTGCTTCGACGACGCCGCGCTGCCGCCGCTGAACACCGCGCTGACCGTCGACCGGGGTCGCGACGACACGCTGGTGCTCGAGGTGCAGGCGCACCTGGATGCGCGCACCGTGCGCTGCATTGCGTTGCAGGACACGCTGGGACTCGCTCGCGGCGTCGCGGCCCATTCCACGGCGGGCCCGCTGAGCGTTCCGGTGGGCGAGGTCGTTCTCGGACGCCTGCTCGACGTCAGCGGCCGTGTATGCGACCGCGGTCCGGCGCTGCCGGAGGACGCTTGCCGTCGGAACATCCACGCCGCATCGCCTGAACTGAAACGGATTCGCTCCGCGAACGAGGTGTTCGAGACCGGAATCAAGGTCATGGACTTGCTGGCACCGCTGGCCAAAGGCGGCAAGGCCGCGATGTTCGGTGGCGCCGGGGTGGGCAAGACGGTTCTGGTCATGGAACTGATCGGCGCCATGGTGCGCAAATACCAGGGAATCTCCGTTTTCGCCGGAGTCGGCGAACGGTGTCGGGAAGGGCATGAAATGCTGGGCGACATGCAGGCCTCGGGGGTGCTGGACCGCTCGGTGCTCGTCTACGGCCAGATGAACGAGCCGCCGGGCGCGCGCTGGCGCGTACCGCTGGCAGCGCTGGCGATTGCCGAATACTTTCGCGACCAGGAGCACCGCAATGTTCTTCTGCTCATGGACAACGTCTTCCGCTTCGTTCAGGCGGGAAGCGAAATATCGGGCCTGCTCGGACGGCTTCCGTCACGCGTCGGCTACCAACCGACGCTGGCCAGCGAAGTCGCAGGTCTGCAGGAACGCATCGCATCGGTCGCCGGATCGGCGGTGACCGCGATTCAGGCCGTTTACGTGCCGGCGGACGATTTCACCGACCCGGCGGTCACCACCATTGCGAGCCACACGGACAGCATGGTGACGCTGTCGCGCCGACTCGCCGCCGAAGGCTTCTACCCGGCCGTGGACCCGCTCGCCTCCACCTCCGTCCTGCTGGACCCCGAACTCGTCGGGCAGCGTCACTACGCGCTGGCCGAACGCTGCCGCGAAACCCTTGCCCGATTCAGGGAACTCGAGGACATCATCGCGCTGCT
Organism: Pseudomonadota bacterium; assembly: GCA_021805805.1. Lineage (GTDB taxonomy): Bacteria > Pseudomonadota > Gammaproteobacteria > Burkholderiales > Burkholderiaceae_C > Thiomonas_A. The sequence continues at coordinate 5,483 of JAJZEB010000008.1, forward strand.
CGGCGTGGAGGAGCTCGGTGCCGCCGATCGCCTGGTCGTCGCGCGTGCGCGCCGCCTGCAGCGCTTTCTCACCCAGCCGTTCCTGTCGACCGAAGCCTTCACGGGGACGCCAGGGCGCAGCGTGGCACTGGTCGACACCCTGGCCGGAATCGCCGCCATCCTGGACGGCAGCACCGACGACTGGGCCGAGAGCTCGCTCTACATGGTGGGCACGCTGCAGGAGGCCGAGCGCAAGGAGCAGGAGTCGCGCGCCCGGGCTGCGGCGCGGAGCGTGCCATGAGGTTGCGCATCATCACGCCGCTGGAGGTGCTCGTCGACGAGCCCGGGCTGCGCGCGCTTCAGGCAGAAGACGCCAGCGGAAGCTTCGGCGTCCTGCCGGGGCATGCGCGATTCCTGACCAGCCTGGCTTTTTCGATCCTGCGCTTCGAACGCGGCGACGGAACCGTCGGCTATTGCGCGGTGCGCCGCGGCATCCTGCAGGTGAACCCGGGCGACGAGGTTCTGGTCGCCACGCGCGAAGCCGTGGTGGGCACGGACCTTGCGCGGCTGACCGACGATGTGCTCGCCGGCATGGCTGCCGAACGGGACCTGGAACGCACGGAGCGGGCTGAGGCGATGCGCCTTGAACTCGGCGCGATCCGCCAGATCATCCGGCGCATGCGTGGCGACGCGAGCCGGACGGAGCGGGGTCTGTGATGAGCCTTTCCCGGCCCGGCAGCGAAGCCGACGAGGCGGCCACCGATCCTCTGGTGCGGCACGTTCGCCTGCGCGGCGCGCGCCACGCCCGCTGGCTGCGCGAGGACGCTCCGGCGCTCGCGCGCCACCTCGGGAAAATCGGCGTCCTGGGTTGGCTGATCGTCGGGCCGACGTTGTTCGGCATGTTCGCCGGACGCTGGATCGACCGTCGCCTGGGAACCGGGCTGACCTTCGCTGCAGCCCTGCTGGTGCTCGGTCTGGCAGTCGGCTCCTGGTCGGCATGGAAGTGGGTGCACGCGGAGATGCGCAGATGATGGGAGCGATCGTGAAGCTGCCGCGCGCATGGCAGGCGCTGGCGGTGGTTGCGGTCTGCCTGGCAGGTTTTGCTGCCGGGCTGGCGTACTTCGGCTCGATTCGTTGGCAGGCGCGCGCCATGATCCGCGCGCGACGCGTCCGACCCTGGGTGCTCGGCGCGCCGCTGCTGCGCGCGGCGTTGGTCGCCGCGGGACTGTTCCTGGCCGCGCGCGGCGGGGCGACGTGGCTGCTCGCCGCGGCGCTGGGTCTCTGGCTGGGGCGCGCCCGCGTGCTGCGGGCCGTGCGCGGAGCGCGCAAGTGACGGCGTCGCCGTTGTCCAGCGCCGCGCTGTGGCGGCTCGGCCCCGTTCCGGTCAGCGAGGCCGTGGCGGTCACCTGGCTGATGATGGTCGTGCTGGCTGGAGCGACTGCCTGGATGAAAAGCCGGCTGCGTCTTCGACCCTCGCGTTGGCAATGCGCCGTCGAACTGGTGGTCGAGGCCGTCGATGCGCAGATACGCGACACCATGCAGACCGAACCGCAACGCTACCGGGCGTTCATCGGAACCCTGTTCCTTTATATCCTGTTCGCGAACTGGTCCGGCTTGCTGCCGGGGATCGAAGCGCCCACTGCCTGCCTGGAGACGGACATCGCGCTGGCGCTTCTGGTGTTCGCCGCGGTCGCGATCTTCGGCGTGCGCGCGAGCGGATGGCGGGGCTACCTGGCCGGGTTCGCCAGACCCAGCCCCATCTTGCTTCCGCTCAACTTCGTCGAAAGCCTCACCCGCACGTTCTCGCTTTTCGTGCGGCTGTTCGGCAACGTCATGGCCGGCGCCTTCGTCGTCGGCATCGTCCTGTCGCTGGCCGGCCTGCTGGTGCCGATCCCGCTGATGGCCCTCGAGCTGCTGACCGGCGCTGTCCAGGCCTACATCTTCAGCGTGCTGGCCATGGTGTTCATCGGCGGCGCCGTGGGCGAAGCCGGACGCCGCGGCAGCGCGCAAGCTCCACCCCCGGACGCGACAAGGAGGATTCGTCGATGAACGCACTGGCTCTGGCAAGCATCGTCGCGGCGGCGGTGGCCGTCTCGTTCGGCGCGATCGGACCGGCCCTCGCGGAAGGCCGCGCAGTGGCCGCCGCGATGGACGCGATCGCGCGTCAACCCGAAGCGGCGAACACCATTTCCCGCACCCTTTTCGTCGGCCTGGCGATGATCGAGACGATGGCGATCTACTGCCTGGTCGTCGCCTTGCTGCTGCTGTTCGCCAACCCTTTGCTGAAGTAGGCGCATGCGCATCGACTGGTGGACGCTGGGGCTGCAGGCGATCAATGTCCTCATCCTGATCTGGCTGCTGGGGCGATACTTCTGGACTCCGATATCCGGAATCATTGCCCAGCGCCAGCAGCTTCAGCAGGACCTGCTGGCGCAGGCAGAAGCCGCGCGCGACGCTGCGCGCGCGGAAGAGGCCGTGCTGGCGCGCAGCGATCAGGAACGCGCGCAGCTTCGAGACGAAGCGCTCGCTGCGGCCGGCGCCGACGCCCTGAAGCTGCGCGACGCGTCGCTCGCCCAGGCGCGCGCCGATGCGCAGGCGATGCTCGATGCGGCCCGCGCCGAGGCCGCCAGGCTGCGCGATGCGACGCAGCAGCAGCTCGTGCGCGACGCCGTTGCGCTGGCGCTTCGCATCGCACGACGCCTGCTCGCGCGCCTGCACGGCCCAACCGTGCACAACGCGTTCTGCGCCACGCTGGAGCAAGCGCTGCGCGACGCTCCACCGGACGTGCTTGCCGGTGCGCGAGGCGCGGACTGGGTCGAAGTCGTCAGCTCGGAGGCGCTGGAGGACACGCAGCGGAAGCAGTGCGCGCAACGCATCCGGGCGCTGCTGGGAGGCCAGCCGGCGGTGCACTGGAGGGTCGATCCGGAGCTGCTCGCAGGCGTCGAACTACACGCCGCAGACCTTGTCGTGCGCAACAGCTGGCACGCCGACCTGCAGCAGATCGCAGACGAACTCGCGCATGAATGAGTCAGCCTTTCCCGCGGACTGGATCGACGACGCGTCGCGGCGCATCGACGCCGCCCGACTGGGCCCGGGCGTCGAACAGATCGGACACGTCGAATCGATCGCCGACGGCATCGCCTTCGTGTCCGGACTTCCGCAGGCCAGGCTTGGCGAACTGCTGCGCTTTCCCGCGGGCCAGATCGGCTTCGCCCAGGTGCTGGAGCACGACAGCATCGGCTGCGTGCTGCTCGACGACGGCAGCGGCGTGCACGCGGGCGATGTCGTCAAGGCCAGCGGCGACGTGGTTCGGGTTCCGGTCGGCATGGCTTTGCTCGGACGTGTCGTCGATCCGCTGGGACGCGCGCTCGATGGCCTGGACTCGCCGGTCGCCGAGTCGCATGCGCCGCTGGAACGCGCAGCGCCGGCGATCGTCGATCGCGACCGCGTGACGCAGCCGGTGCAAAGCGGCTCGCTGGTCGTCGATGCGCTGTTCCCGCTGGGTCGCGGGCAACGCGAACTGATCATCGGCGACCGCGCCATCGGCAAGACCGCGATCGCCATCGACGCGATCGTCAACCAGCGACGCAGCGACATGATCTGCGTGTACGTCGCGGTGGGCCAGAAGGCCGCGAGCGTGCGCCGCGCCATCGATACCATCTGGCGCCTCGGCGAACCGAAGCGCTGCATCGTCGTCGTGGCGCAGGCGGCGAGCGCACCGGGAATGCAGTGGATCGCACCGTTCGCCGGCTTCACCATGGCCGAGCACTTCCGCGACCGGGGGCAGCACGCGCTGGTGGTGATCGACGATCTGAGCAAGCACGCTGCGACGCACCGCGAAATCGCGCTGCTGACGCGCCAGTCGCCGGGGCGCGAAGCCTACCCCGGCGACATCTTCCACGTCCACGCTAGGCTGCTCGAGCGCGCAGCGAAGCTGTCGGCGCAGCTGGGGGGCGGCTCATTGACCGCGTTGCCGATCGCGCAGACCGATTCCGGCAATCTGAGTGCGTACATTCCGACCAACCTGATCTCGATCACCGACGGGCAGATCGTGCTCGACGCGCGACTGTTCCACGAAGGCGTCAAGCCCGCGGTCGACGTCGGCACCAGCGTCAGCCGGGTGGGCGGCAAGACGCAGGCCCCGGCGCTGCGCGAAGCCGCCAGGACCCTGCGGCTGGACTATGCGCAGTTCCTGGAACTGGAAATGTTCACGCGCTTCGGCGGGCTTCCGGACGCCAGGGTGCGTCAGCAGCTGCGGCGCGGAGAGCGCATTCGCGCCATCGTCGCGCAGCCCCAGCATGCGCCGCTGGACCTGGTCGAGGAGGTTGCGCTGGTGTTTGCCGTGCAGAGCGGCGCGCTCGATTCCCTGGATCCGTCGCACATCCCGGCGCTGCGCACGGGTCTGGGCGAGCGCATGGCACGCGAAGCCCCGCAGGTGGTCGACGCGATCGGACGCCACGCCGAACTCGACTCCGGCGCGCTGCAGCAGCTGCGCGCCTGCCTGGAACGCCATGCCTCGGGCGTGGACTGCGCAGCGGCCGCGCAACGCACGCCATGACCGAGCGCCTGGCTGCGATGCAGGCGCGCGTGCAGGCGGTGCGCGACCTGAGCTCGGTGGTCAACGCCATGCGGGGCATGGCCGCGGCCAGGCTCGAGCAAGCCCGCGGGCGGATGCGCGCGATGCGGGCGTACGCCGACGTCGTCGATTCGGCGCTGCGTACCGGCCTGACGCTAGAGGGCCTGGCTGCGCCGCAGGCGTCGCCGGCGAAACGCCGCGCCCTGGTCTACTTCTGCGCCGAGCAAGGCTTCGCCGGCCCGTTCAGCGAACGCGTGCTCGACGCGGCGCCGGACCTTCGCGCAGATGACTGGGTGGTGCTCGTCGGCACGCGCGGGCGCAGCGTCGCCGCCGAGCGCGCGCGCGCGATCGCGTGGAGCGTCGCCATGCCGGCACGCGTGCAGGGCCTTGCCAGGCTCGCGGACCAGATCGTCGAGCGTCTCGCGCCCGGCATCGCGCAAGGGGAATTCGACCAACTGGACGTGGTCTTCACGGCCTGCGCTCAAGGCATGCCGCTGCAGGTGCGCACAGAGGCCCTGCTGCCGCTGCCGGCACCGGCGCGCGGCAGCACGCCGCTGCCGCCGCTGCCGCTGACGCAACTGCCGCCGCGCGCGCTTCTTTTCGACTTCGTCGCCGCGCACCTGCACGCCGGGGTCTATTGCGCGGCGCTGCGCGCGTTCGAAGCCGAGGCGCAGGCGCGCATGGAGACGATGGCCGCAGCCCATCGCCACATCGACCAGGAGCTCGCCGCGCTGCAAGGGATATGGCAGCAGATGCGCCAGGAGGACATCACGGCCGAGATCGTCGAACTCGCAGCTGGGCAGCTGGCGTTTCAACCGCGCCGGCGCCGGGTGCACAAGCCGACTTCCATGCAATCGTGAGGTGCGTCAACCCGGCGCATCGGCGCGCGCCCTAGAGTTGGGCATCAAGCGGGCGCGTGCAACTCCTCGGGTGCGATGAAAGCCGGGTTCCTTCCTGTCGTCGGGGCGCTCGTGATCGTGGCGACCTCCGCAGCCGTCCTGTGGTGGCCTCCATTGCACGAGCGCATCTTCGGTCCGCCGCTGGCCGCAAGCCAGGTCCTGCTCACGGGAAACGTCGAGGCGCATGAGAGCATCCTGAGCTTCAGCAACGTGCAGGGAACCATCGACAAGCTGAGCTTCGACGAAGGCAGGAAGGTCAATGCAGGCACCGTGCTGGCGACCATCGACGACCGGCTCTACCGCCGACAGCTGCAGATCGATCTCGCGGCACTCGACGTCGCGCGTCAGCAGCTCAAGGTGGCGCGCGGAAATCTCGCTGCACAAGGCAGCGCCGTCGTCTCGGACCGGGCCGACCTGGCTGAAAAACGCCTCGATCTCGCGCGCGCCCGTGGTCAGCTCGCGGTCGGCGCGATGGCTCAGCAGGCCGTCGATCAGACCGCGACGACGGAGGCCGTGTCGGCAGCTGCGCTGGCTCGCGATCAGGCGTTGCTGCGCGTGGCTGGCGACAACGTCGGGCTCGCCTCGGCCAATGTCCGCTCCGCTCTGGAGAGAGTCGCGCTCGATCGGCTGACCGTGCGCTATGCGACCCTGCGCGCGCCCGTGGCCGGGGTGCTCGCGGTGCGCGAAGCCGAAGTGGGCGAGCTGGCTGGGCCGGGGGTGGCGATCTACACGCTCGACGACCTCGATCACGTGTGGATCCGCGCTTACCTGAACGAGCAGGACCTCGGGCGCGTGCGCCTGGGACAAAGTGCGCAGGTGCGCACCGACAGCGCGCCAGGCCATGTCTGGCGAGGCCGCGTGGCGTTCATTTCGCCGCAGGCTGAGTTCACCCCGAAGACCGTGCAAACGCGGGCCGAGCGCGTGACCCAGGTCTATCGACTGCGCATCGATGTCGCCAATCCGGGGCACGAGCTGTTGCCCGGCATGCCGGCGGAAGTCACGCTGGAATTGCGGCCGACCGGTTGACGCTCATGGAGCTTGACGAATCTCCGGCGGTGCGCGCAATCGATCTGTACCGCAGCTTCGACGGCGTGCGCGCCGTCCACGGGGTGTCGTTCGACGTCGCGGCCGGCGAGGTCTTCGGCCTTGTCGGTCCCGACGGCGCAGGAAAGACGACCACCCTGCGCATGCTCGCCGGCGTGCTGCGCCCCGACCGCGGACAGGCCGAGGTGCGCGGCATCGACGTGGTGGCCGAAGCGGAGCGCGCCAAGCTCGAACTCAGCTACATGCCCCAGCGCTTCGGCCTCTACGAAGACTTGTCGGTGGCCGAGAACATTCACTTCTACGCTGATCTCTTCGGCATTTCCCGACGCGAGCGAATCGCCCGCGAATCCGAGCTCCTGGCCGCCGCCGACATGGCACGGTTCCGGCGCCGCCTCGCCGGCAAGCTTTCCGGGGGCATGAAGCAAAAGCTGGGCTTGATCTGCGCCCTGATTCATACGCCGAAGGTTCTATTGCTCGACGAACCGACAACCGGGGTCGATCCGGTGTCGCGAAGAGAGTTCTGGGCCATCCTTTACCGATTGCGAGAATCCGGCGTCGCCATCGTGATGGCCACGGCCTATATGGACGAAGCCGAACGCTGCTCGCGGCTGGCGCTGTTCGAGGCCGGACGCATCCGCCGCAGCGATACCCCGGAACGCCTGAAGGCCATGATGCCCGGCGCGCTGCTGGTTCTGCGCGCCGCACGGCTGGCCGCCCTTCGCGAGCGCCTCGCCGACCAGTCCGGTGTACTCGGGATCCTGGTCATGGGCGACAGCGTGCATGTGCGCGTGGACGACGCGGAGCGACGCTGCGGCCAGCTACGCGCCGCGCTCGGCGATCTGGATGGCGTGCGCATCGACGTCGCCGAGCCGAGCATCGAGGATGTGTTCGTCGCGCTGACCGAAGGAGGCGGCACGTGACCCCGGCACCCGCGGCCGATGCCGCTGTCGTCGTGGCCCGCGGCCTCACCCGCCGGTTCGGCGACTTCGTCGCAGTGGATGCGCTGGATCTGGACATCGCCCGTGGCGAGGTCGTCGGATTCATCGGCCCGAACGGCGCCGGCAAGTCGACCACCATCCGCATGCTCTGCGGCCTGCTGCTTCCGAGCGCCGGCGAGGCGACGGTGGCCGGCTTCGATATCCGCACCCAGGCGCAGGACGTGCGCGAGCACATCGGCTATATGTCGCAACGATTCTCGCTCTACGGCGATCTCACCGTACGCGAGAACCTGCGCTTTTTCGCCGGCATCTATCGCGTTGCGCGCGCGCGCCTGAGCGAGCGTCTGGACTATGCGATGCGCATGGCCGGCCTGCTGGATCGCGCCGATGCGCTGGTCGCCACCCTCGCCGGTGGCTGGAAGCAGCGCCTGGCGCTCGGATGCGCGATCCTGCATCGACCTCCGGTGCTGTTTCTCGACGAGCCGACCTCGGGGGTCGAGCCGGCTGCGCGTCGCCGCTTCTGGGACCTGATCCACGCCCTGGCAAGCGACGGGGGAACGATTCTGGTGACGACCCATTACATGGAGGAAGCCGAGTACTGCAACCGCATTGCGCTGATCGACCGCGGAAGGATGGTCGCCACGGGAAGCCCGAGCGCATTGAGGAACAGCGGTCTGGGCGGAACCCTGGTGGAAATCGCCTGCAGCCCGCTCGGCGCCGCCGTGGAGCGGCTCGCGGCCATGCCCGGCGTGCTCGACGCATCGGTATTCGGCGACCGAATCCACATCGTCCTAGCAGACTCCGGGCCGCGCGCCAGCGAACTCGGGGCTGTGCTGCGCGCCAGCGGGTTGCGGGCCGGCGAGGCGCGGCCGGTGCTGCCCAGCCTGGAGGACGTGTTCGTGCGGCAAATCAAGCGAGGCGCTGAGTCCGAGCGTGAACCTGCGTAGGCTACTGGCGGTCGCGCGCAAGGAGGCGCTGCAGATCCTGCGTGATCCGCGCAGCCTGGCCATCGCTCTGCTCATGCCGTTGATGCAGATGGCGCTTCTGGGCTATGGCGTCAGCCTGGACATCCGCCACGTGCCGCTGTGCGTCGAGGACCGGGAGAACAGTCAGGCCAGCAGGTCCTTCACAGGCGCACTGACTGCAGGCGGCTGGTTCGACCTGACGCAGGTCGTGCGCGACGACGCAGCACTGCGCTCGTCGATCGACCGCGGCAGATGCATTGCCGCGGTCGTGATCCCGGTCGATTTCTCGCGCCTCCTTGCTGCCACGGGCAGCGCGCCGGTGCAGGCCGTGTTCGACGCCACCGACGTCAACACCACCAACATTGCCGCTGGCTATCTGCAGGCAGCTGTCGCACAGGCCGACGCCGGCATGCGTTCGCGCTGGGCGGCCTCGCGCGCAATCGCGCTGCCCGCGGCGGGCAGCATCGATCTCGAGCCGGCGACGTGGTTCAACGAAACCCTGGACAGCCGCAACTTCATCATCCCCGGCGTGGTCGCGGTCATCCTCGCGCTGGTTGGCGCCCAGTTGACCTCGTTGACCATTTCCCGCGAATGGGAGCGCGGAACCATGGAGCAACTGATCTCGACTCCCGTGACTGCGCTGGAGATCATGTTGGGCAAGTTGATTCCGTATTTTTGCGTCGGCTTCGCCGACGCCGTCACCTGCCTGGGGATTGCAGTGCTCTGGTTCGGGGTTCCGCTGCGCGGCAACCTGTGGACCCTGTTCGTCGCCACGGGGCTGTTCAGCGTGGTGGTCCTCGGAACCGGCTATCTCATTTCGGTGCGCGTACGCAGTCAGCTCGGCGCGAGCCAGATCGCACTGCTCGTGACCATGCTGCCGACGACACTGCTGTCCGGCTACACCTTCCCCATCGACCAGATGCCGCCGCTCATCCAGGCGCTGACTCATGTCGTCTACGCGCGCTACTACGTCACCCTGCTGCGCGCGATCTTCCTCAAGGGCAGCAGCCTGGGCGAGCTGTGGCAACCCCTGGCGGGGTTGTGCATCTTTGCCGTCGTGGTCGGGGTGCTTGCTGCACGCGCCCTGCGCAAGCGGCTGGACTGAGCGGGCGCAAAAGCACCGGCCATGTTCGAGCGCATCGAATCGATGCTGGTGAAGGAGTTCCTGCAGTTGCGCAGGGACCGCTGGCTGCTGATGCGCCTGGTCCTTCCGCTGGTGATCCAGCTGTTCATCTTCGGCTATGCGGCGACGTTCTCGGTGCACAACGTCGCCACCGCTGTGCTGGATCTGGACGACAGCCAGGCCAGCCGCGGGCTGGTGTCGCGTTTCATCGCCTCGGGGCGATTCACCATCGTCGACGCCGCATCCAGCCAGGCCGGAATCACCCGCGACATCGACACCGGACGCGCGGTGGTGGCCGTTGTGATCCACGCCGGCTTCCAGCGCGCCCTGCAGGGCGGCGGGTCTGCGCCGGTGCAGGTCCTGGTCGACGGCACAAACTCCAACACCGCGCTGATCGCGGTCTCCTATATCGGGCAGATCGTGACGACCTTCGCGAGCCAGGCCACCGCAGGACTCCAGACCCTGCGTGCGCCCGGCGCTCCGCCGCTGGTCGGCGTGCAGCTGCAGGAGCGCCCGTGGTTCAACCCCGGCCTCGTCGATTCCTGGTTCTTCATCCCCGGGGTCATCGGCAGCCTGACGCTGCTGCAGGTGGTCACGCTGACGGCTTTCGCCATTGTGCGCGAGCGCGAAGTCGGCACCCTGGAGCAGATCATGGTGAGCCCGATCCAGCCCCTGGAGTTCATCCTCGGCAAAACGGTCCCGTCGTTCGTCGTCGGATCCGCGAGCGTGAGCCTGGTGACCGTGCTCGGCGCGCTCTGGTTCGGCGTTCCCCTGATCGGGTCGTTGCTCGTGCTCGCCGCAGGAACCGCCCTGTTCCTGCTCGCGACCATCGGCCTCGGACTGCTGCTGTCGACCTACTCCCGCACCCAACAGCAAGCTTTCGCGCTGAACTTTTTCTTCGTCAATCCCCTGTTCATCCTGTCGGGTTTCGCTTTCCCGATTGCCGCGATGCCCAGGGCGCTGCAATGGTTCACCGTCATCAATCCGCTGCGCTACTTCCTGGTCGTCATTCGCGCGGTATTCCTCAAAGGCGTCGGATTCCGCGTTTTGTGGCCCGACTTCGCGGCCCTTGCGATCCTGGCAGCAGCAACGCTGCTGATCAGCGTGCTGCGCTTCCGGCGCTCGCTGGCCGACTGATCGTTCGCGCGGGAACCCGATCCCGTGCCGCGCGACGCAATGCTGGCGACGAAGCGGCCTGCCCATGCGGGCTCCGCGCCGGTTTCAATTCTTCGGCGTCGAATTCCTGCCGCGGCCACGCAGCACGCCGAAGACCAGATAGCCCGACACCAGCACGAACAGCGCCGCCAGCGCGGCCTGGCCGTACCCGGCCAGGCCGCGCGGATTCTTCCAGCGATGCTGCAGCACCTCGCTGGCGAGTGCCTGCGCCTGCGCCGCCGGCGCGAAGCCGAGGTCGGGGTCGAGCCTGCGCGCGCGCTCAAGCTCGTCCTCGGCGAGCGGCCATTTGTGCTCCGCGGCCAGCAGGCGTGCGTCGAGGTAATGTGCGCGCGCCGAGTCCGGCTGCGCGGCAAGCACCTGCGCGATCGCCCTGTCGGCCTGCTCCAGATGGCCCGCCTGCAGCAGGCCCGCGGCCTGCTCCAGGGTGGCCGCATGCGCGATGCAAAGCGCCGGAAGCAGTACCAGCGCAAGGCACTGGGGCACGCGCCGCATCGGCACGGAATGAATGGACGTCATGAGCGCGAACGGAACAGGAGCGGAAATGATCGCGCTCACCTTACTACAGTTTGCCGAAGCGAAGCCGCTGAACTGCGCACGCCCGGCGTTGCCGCGGCCGCGCCGGAACCCGCCGCGCAGCCGCCCGACGCGCCTGCGCGAAACGCCGTAGCATCGTCGCTGACGCACTGCAGCACGCGTGCTGCGGCGCTGCGTCGAAGCTGCGGGGCGAGCACCACGCGCAATCGCGCCGCTCTGCGCCCCGACTCCCTGCACGACGAGGATCGCAACCGATGACCGATTCGACCTATACCCCGCCGCGTGTCTGGACTTGGACGCCCGGCAACGGCGGACGCTTCGCCAACATCAACCGACCGGTGTCCGGCGCCACCCACGATGCCGCGCTGCCGCAAGGCGCGCAGCCGCTGCAGTTGTACTCGCTGGCCACGCCCAACGGCGTCAAGGTGACGGTGATGCTCGAGGAGCTTCTCGAGCTCGGGCATGCCGGCGCCGAGTACGACGCCTGGCCGATCCGAATCGGCGACGGCGAGCAGTTCGGCAGTGGTTTCGTCGCCGTGAATCCGAACTCGAAAATCCCGGCGCTTCTCGATTGCAGCGGCCCCGAACCGATCCGGGTCTTCGAGTCCGGAGCCATCCTGATGTACCTGGCGGAAAAATTCGGCGCACTGCTGCCGACCGCAGCCGCGGCGCGCGCCGAATGCCTGTCGTGGCTGTTCTGGCAGATGGGCAGCGCACCGTTCCTCGGCGGCGGCTTCGGCCACTTCTACGCCTACGCGCCGTTCAAGATCGAGTACGCGATCGACCGCTACGCGATGGAAACCAAGCGCCAGCTCGACGTGCTCGACCGTCGTCTTGCCGAGCATCCGTACGTCGCCGGCGACGAGTACACGGTCGCCGACATCGCGATCTGGCCGTGGTACGGGCAGCTGGTTCTGGGGCGGCTGTATGGAGCTGCCGAATTTCTCCAGGTGCACGAATACCGTCACGTGCTGCGCTGGGCGCAGGCCATCGACGCGCGCCCGGCGGTGCGTCGCGGTTGCGTGGTCAATCGCCTCAACGCAGCGGAGAACGAGCAGTTGCCCCAGCGCCACTCGGCAGCCGATTTCGTCCGCCTGGGCCTGCCGCTGCCGGCGACGCGCTAGCGCGTCGGCTGCGCGGTGGGCGCGGTCGACGCGTCCATCGCGCGGATCACCGCGTCGGTCAGGTCGATGCGCGGGTTGACGTAGACCGCGCTCTGGAAGACGACCGACAGATGGCGCTGACGCGCCAGCTTGTCGACTGCGGCATCGGCCTGGTTGAGCAGCGACTGCACGTCGGCGCTGCGTCTGGCGTTGAGGTCGTCGGCGAACGCGGCCTGCGCATCATGCAGACGCTGCAGCGTTTCGGTCAATTGCGCCTGCGCCGCAAGGCGTTGGTCGTCGGACATCACCAGGGTGTTGTCCTGCAGCCGCTTGCGCTGCGTTGCGGCCTGCTGCGCGAGCGCCTTGATCCTGGCGTTGCGCGGCTCGAATTCCGCGCGCAGCGCGGCGCTGTCGCGCTGCGCCAGCGCCGAATCCTGCAGGATGCGCTGGGTGTTGATGAAGCCGATGCGCAACGGCGGGCCACTGGCAGCCCAGGCCGGTGCCGTGCCCGTCGCCGCCAGCGCTGCCAGTGCGAGGCACGCCCACGCGCGGCGACCCCGCCGCTGCGCCGATTCGGCCCCGGGCAGCGGCCGCTCAAGAAGATGGATCATCGAATTCGAAACGATCGACCGCGTCCCAGAATCCTGCGTCGTGCGCCAGGGGCTTCGCCTGTGGCGGCGCCCCTTCAACCTTGCGCTGCTGCGCGTCGCCGATGCCGAACGGCACCTGCGCCTGCGGCGCGGGTTTGCTCGGAACGGCCGATCCATTTGGGTTTTCCGGTCGCATGGCTCGGTACCAGACGAAAAGGAATACGTAATCTTAGCGCGGATACTTCACTTCGGGCTGTAATCGATCCACGGTATTCGTTGATCACCGGTAAAAAAACGGCCGGGTCAGACCCGGCCAAGCTCAGGGAGTCATGAAACACCGCGCGACGTCGCCCCGTCGCTGGCGCGCGAACCCTCGCGCGGCGATGCGGTGGAGGCCATATTAACTGGCAACTGTTCCCATTGAATTAATCCGCGCTTAAGACCTGCCCCTGGCGGCAAAGCTGACCCAGCGCAACAGGCGACCGGGCTGGACGGCTTAAGCTGCGCGTGACGGGCAGCAACCTCCGCCCGCAGGGAGGCACCGATGGATCCAACCGAGATCGACATCCTGGATCTGGGACTGCGCATCGAGTCCGCGCGCGACGCGCGGCTGGCGCGCTTGCTCGTGGAGCACGCCGGCGCCGATCGCGTGCGGCGCACCGCGCGGGCACTGCGCTCGCGTCTGGCGCCGCAGCCGCAGCGCGTGTGCCGCGCGCTCGGCGTCGACGATGGCGCCGCAAGCACGGACTCGCCCGCGCCATCGCCGAAGCACGCGGCGCAGCCCGGCGCGAGCAGCTTTCAAGGGTTTCGCGCAGGCTCGGGCTGAGCTTGCGCGCAAGCGCGCTATGCTCGGTGCGATGCCGCATCCAGACTCCGCCCCCGTCGCCCAGCGCTGGATCGTGCTGCTGGCGCACGGCTCTCGGCAACCGTCCTGGGCCGACCCGTTTGCCGCTGTGCTCGAGCAAGTGCGCGCCGCGCGCACCGATTGCCGAGTCGAACTCGCGTTCGTCGAATCGATGGCGCCGCTGCTCGTCGACGCGCTGCGCGAGGCAGCGCGCGCCGGCTGCCGCGACCTGCATCTGGTGCCGCTGCTGCTGGGCGCCGGCGGGCACCTGCGGCGCGACATCCCGCAAGCCATCGAAACCGTCGCCGCCGAGCACCCGGAATTGCGCGTGCATGTGGCGCCGGCTGCCGGCGAGCACGATGGCGTGATCGCGGCACTCGCCGCGTTCGCCGCGCGCAGCGCGCCGCGACCGGACCCGGATCGGCTGCGCTGAACGCAGCCGCTACGCGCCTGCGCCCAGCGGCGGCACCGGCAACGCCACGTCGCCGCACTGCGCGCGATGGCGCAGCGCATGGTCGATCAGCACCAGCGCGACCAGCGCCTCGACGATCGGAGTCGCGCGCAGCCCCACGCACGGATCGTGGCGGCCGAAGGTCTCGACGCTGGTCGGCGCGCCTGCGCGGTCGACCGACCGCCGCGGCACGCGGATGCTCGCCGTCGGCTTGATCGCCACGCGCGCTGTCAGCGGCTGGCCGCTGCTGATGCCGCCGAGCACGCCGCCGGCCTGGTTGCCGACGAAACCCTGCGGCGTCAGCTCGTCGCCGTGCTCGCTGCCCTTTTGCGTCACGGCGTCGAAACCGGCGCCGATTTCGACCCCCTTGACCGCGTTGAGTCCCATCAGCGCGTGCGCCAGGTCGGCGTCGAGGCGGTCGTACAGCGGCTCGCCCCAGCCGGGCGGCACGTTCAGCGCCTCGACGTACAGCCGCGCGCCGCAGGAGTCGCCGCTGCGCCGAAGCGCGTCCATGTAGGCTTCGAGCCGCGGCACCACTGCGGCATCGGGCGCGTGGAAGGGATTGCGTTCGACCTCGTCCCAGTCGCGCAGTTCGATCGCGATGTCGCCGACCTGCAGCGTGCAGCCGCGAATCACGATGCCGTTCGCTTGACGCAGCCATTTCTTCGCCACCGCTCCTGCGGCCACCGCAGGCGCCGTCAGCCGGGCCGACGAACGACCGCCGCCGCGCGGGTCGCGAATTCCGTACTTGCGCCAGTAGGTGTAGTCGGCGTGCCCCGGGCGAAAGGTGTCGAGCAGGTTGCCGTAGTCCTTGCTGCGCTGGTCGGTATTGCGGATCAGCAGCGCGATCGGGGTCCCGGTGGTGCGTCCTTCGTAGACCCCGGACAGGATTTCGACGCGGTCCGCCTCCTGGCGCTGGGTGACGTGGCGCGAAGTGCCCGGGCGCCTCCGGTCGAGGTCGGGCTGGATGTCGTCGGCGCACAGCTCCAGACCCGGCGGGCAGCCATCGATGACGCAACCGACGGCCGGGCCGTGGGATTCGCCGAAGGTGGTGACCGCGAACAGCAGGCCGAGGGTGTTTCCTGACATGACGCCCGATTCTAATGGGGCGTCGAATCGGGGTCCGCCGGTGCGCCGGCCGCAGCTCCCGAAGCCGCGCGGCGTGTGCGCAGCGCATCGAGCAGTCGCGCATGAACGCCGCCGAAAGCGCCGTTGCTCATCACCAGAACGCGGTCGCCGGCGCGCGCGTTGCGCACCACGTCGTCGACCAGCGCATCGAGCGTGGCGTGCACGTGCGCGCGCGCGCCCAGCGGCGCAAGCGTCGCTGCGAGATCCCAGTCGAGCCCGCCGCAATAGCCGAACGTCAGATCGGCGGCGTGCAGCGCCTGCGGCAGGCGGTCCTTGACCACCCCCAGCTTCATGGTGTTGGAGCGCGGCTCGAACACCGCCAGCACGCGACCGGTGCCGACTCGGCGCAAGCCGTCGACGGTGGTGGCAATGGCGCTCGGATGGTGCGCGAAATCGTCGTAGACGGCGACCCCGCCGACTTCGCCGCGCAACTGCATGCGCCGGCGCACGCCGCCGAAAACGCCCAGGGCTTCGCCGGCCTGCTCCGGCGGCACGCCGGCGTGGCGCGCCGCGGCGATCGCGGCCAGCGCGTTGGCGCGGTTGTGCGCGCCCATCAGCGCCCAGCGCACGCGCGCTTGCACGCGCCCGCGCCACAGCACTTCGAAATCCTGATCGTCGCCGCGCGTGCTCCACGCGTCCGCCGCGTCGAGCGCCTCGACCTCGCTCCAGCAGCCGCGTGCCAGCACGCGCTGCAGCGCTTCGCTGGTCGCCGGAACCAGCAGTCTTCCCTGGCGCGGCACGGTGCGCACCAGGTGATGAAACTGGGTCTCGATCGATCCCAGGTCCGGGAAGATGTCGGCGTGATCGAACTCGAGATTGTTCAACACCGCCGTGCGAGGTCGGTAGTGCACGAACTTCGAGCGCTTGTCGCAGAACGCGGTGTCGTACTCGTCGGCCTCGACGACGAAGAACGCCGATTCGCCCAGCCGAGCCGATGTGCCGAAGTCCTGCGGCACGCCGCCGATCAGAAAACCGGGCTGCAGCCCGCAATGCTCGAGGATCCAGGCCAGCATGGCGCTGGTCGTGGTCTTGCCGTGGGTTCCCGCGACGGCCAGGGTCCAGCGACCGCGCAACACGTTTTCGGCCAGCCACTGCGGCCCGCTGGTGTACGGCTGCCCGGAGTCGAGAATCGCCTCCAGCAGCGGGTTGCCGCGCGCGATGGCGTTGCCCACGACCCAGAGATCGGGCGCCAGCGCCAGCTGCGCGGGATCGAAGCCCTCGATCAGCTCGATACCCAGCGCGCGCAGCTGCTCGTCCATCGGCGGGTAGACGTGCGCGTCGCAGCCGCTGACGCGATGCCCCGCGGCCTGCGCCAGCGCGGCGATGCCGCCCATGAAGGTTCCGCAGATGCCCAGAATGTGGATTTTCATGCGGCGGCGATTCTAGTCCGCCGCGTCGGTGCGATCGCACCTCCCGCCGGGGCACCACGGGGCGCGGGACTAAACTGCCGGCATGAATGCGTTACGCGAACAACTGGCCGCGGCCGCCGCGCGCCTGATCGTCGAGGACGGCCTCGACTACGCCAGCGCCAAACGCAAGGCGATGCACCAGTTGCTCGGAAGCGGCGCGCGCCCCGAACTGCAGCCCGACAACGCCGACGTGCGCGCGCAGGTGGCGCAGTACCTGGCGCTGTTCCACCGTGAAGCGCATCCCGAACTCCTGTGGACGCTGCGCCGCGCCGCGCTGACCTTGATGGAAGCCTTCGCCGAATACCGGCCGTACCTGACCGGCGCGGTCTGGAACGGGACCGCCACCGCGCACTCCGGGCTGCATGTGCTGCTGTTCACCGACGATTCGAAAGCCGTCGACATCCACTGCATCGACCGCGGCCTGCGCTACCGGGTCGCACAGACGGCGCATTACGCCGGACGCGATCCAGTCGAGCGGCTCGACTTCGATTGGCCGCTGCCCGACGGCAAGCGCTCGGTGACGGCCAGCGTCAGCGTCTACCCGGCCAAGGACGAGCGCGGCGTGCTGCGTGCCGGCAACCGCGGCGGCGCCGCCGAGCGCGGCAACCTCGATGCGGTGCGCGCGCTGGTGCGCGCCGGTCCGGGCACGCCGGTCGACGACGCGGTGGCGGCGCGATGACGAGGCGCCGCGCACGACTGCTGCTCGCGTTGCTGCTGCTGGCCGGCGCGCTGTCGGGCGGCGTGTTGTGGCAGCGCGAACAGGCCCGCCGGGCCGCGGCGCGCGCGACGCTCGAACGCATTGCCGCGCTGCGCCAAAGCGATGCACCGCCGGTGCGTCGCGTGGCCGACGCCGACGCCCTGTTCGCGGCCACGCTGCCGCTCAGCGACGGTGGCCTGCTGCGCTTGTCCACGCTGCGCGGGCGCCCGGTGGTGGTGAATTTCTGGGCCAGCTGGTGCCCGCCGTGCATCGCCGAAATGCCCGGCCTGTCGCGCTTTGCCGCGGCCCACCCGCAGCTGGCGGTGATCGGCATCGCGATCGACCACGACAACGCAGTTCGCGCTTTCCTGAAACTGCACCCTGTACGCTATCCTGTCCTTTTGGGCGGCCAGGTGGGCTACGATCTGCTCGGCGAGCTTGGCGATGTACGGCACGACCTTCCCTACACCGTCGTGATCGGCGCCGACGCAAGCGTGCGCGCGCAGCACCTTGGCCGCATCGAGCCCGCAGCGCTGCAGCGCTTGCTCGACCGCACTTGAACCCGACGAGATCGACATGCCACGGATCCTGGTGTTGCACGGCCCGAACCTGAATCTGCTCGGCAGCCGCGAGCCCGACATCTACGGCAGCACAACCCTGGCCGACATCGACCGCCAACTGCAGGCGCTGGGCAGCGAGCTCGGCGTCGCGGTCGCGTGTTTCCAGAGCAACCATGAAGGCGCTCTGATCGACCGCGTGCACGCCGCGCGCGACGACGGCACCGACTACCTGATCATCAACCCGGCCGGCTACACCCACACCAGCGTGGCACTGCGTGATGCGCTGGCCGCGCTCGACCGCCCGTTCGTCGAGGTGCATCTGTCGAACGTGCATCGGCGCGAAGCTTTTCGTCGGCACTCGTACTTCTCGGATCTGGCGCAGGCCGTGATCAGCGGCTGCGGCGCTTCGGGCTACGCCTTCGCGCTGCGCTTCGCATCAGAAAAATTGGCGGGAATAAGCTGAATTTGCTAGGATTTCGCTCCCAATTCGCCACATTTGATTACGCCACCATGGATTTGCGCAAACTCAAGACGCTGGTCGATCTCGTGTCCGAATCCAACATCTCGGAACTCGAGATCACCGAAGCGGAAGGCAAGGTCCGTATCGTCAAGCAAGCTCCTGCGGCGGCTGTGCCGGTGCAGTACCTGAGCGCGGCAACGGCCGCAGCACCCGTGGCGCCGCCGCTGGCGGCCGCGCCGGCGGAGCCCGCGGCGCCCAGTCGCGCGAAAGTGATCAAGTCGCCGATGGTCGGTACGTTCTACCGCGCCTCGGCGCCCGGGGCGAAGCCGTTCGTCGAAATCGGCGACACCATCAAGCCCGGCCAGCCCGTGTGCATCGTCGAAGCGATGAAGATCCTCAACGAGATCGAGGCCGAAATCGACGGTGTGGTCAAGAACGTGCTGGTCGAGAACGGACAAGCGGTCGAATACGGCCAGCCGCTGTTCGAGCTCGAATGAGCGCCCGCGCCGCGCTGACCGGCGCAGCCCTTTTCAAGCAACGGCCGCAGGCCGAGGCCCGACCCGTCATGTTCAAGAAAATCCTGATCGCCAACCGCGGTGAAATCGCGCTGCGCATCCAACGCGCATGCCGCGAACTCGGTATCAAGACCGTGATGGTCTACTCCGAAGCCGACCGCGACGCCAAGTACGTCAAGCTCGCCGACGAAGCCGTGTGCATCGGGCCGCCGCCGTCCGCGGCGAGCTACCTGAACATGCCGGCGATCATCTCGGCCGCCGAAGTCACCGACGCCGAGGCGATCCATCCGGGATACGGCTTCCTGTCCGAGAACGCCGATTTCGCCGAACGGGTCGAGAATTCGGGCTTCACCTTCATCGGGCCGCGACCCGAGTCGATTCGCATGATGGGCGACAAGGTTTCGGCCAAGCGTGCGATGATCAAGGCGGGGGTTCCCTGCGTCCCGGGATCCGACGGTGAACTACCCGATGATCCGCGCGAAATCACCCGCATCGGACAGGCCATCGGCTACCCGGTGATCGTCAAGGCGGCCGGCGGCGGCGGCGGCCGCGGCATGCGCGTGGTGCACACCGAAGCCGCGCTGCTCAACGCCGTTGCCACGACCAAGGCCGAGGCACAAGCCGCGTTCGGCAATCCCGCGGTGTACATGGAAAAGTTCCTCACCGACCCGCGGCACATCGAAATCCAGGTACTGGCCGACGAACACGGCAACGCGGTCTGGCTGGGCGAACGCGATTGCTCGATGCAGCGCCGTCACCAGAAGATTCTCGAGGAAGCCCCGGCACCGGGAATCGCTCGGCGCCTGATCGAGCGCATCGGCGCGCGCTGCGCAGACGCGTGTCGCAAGATCGGCTACCGCGGTGCAGGAACCTTCGAGTTCCTGTACGAGAACGGCGAGTTCTACTTCATCGAGATGAACACCCGGGTTCAGGTCGAACATCCGGTGACCGAACTGACGACCGGAATCGACATCGTCGTGCAGCAGATCCTCATCGCCGCCGGCGAGCAGTTGACGCTGAAGCAGCGCGCGATCGCCCCCACCGGCCACGCCATCGAGTGCCGGGTCAACGCCGAGGATCCGGTCAAGTTCACGCCCAGCCCCGGACGCATCACCACCTGGCACGTTCCCGGTGGCCCGGGCGTTCGCGTCGACTCGCACGTCTACGCCGGCTATTTCGTGCCGCCGAACTACGACTCGATGATCGCCAAGATCATCGTCCACGGCGCCACGCGCGAGCAGGCGCTGGCGCGGATGCGCACCGCGTTGTCGGAAATGGTCGTCGACGGCATTTCGACCAATATCGCGCTGCATCGCGAACTCCTGCTCGACGCGCGCTTCATCGAGGGTGGCACCAACATCCACTACCTCGAGGAGTACATGGCGGCGCGCCAGGGTTGACGTCGCATCATGACCTGGCGTGAACTGACCGTTCCGGCCGACGAGGCGCACGCCGAATCGCTGTCGGACGCACTGCTCGAAGCCGGCGCGCTGAGCGTGGCGGTCGAAGATCGTGCGGCCGGCACGTCCGGCGAACAGGAGCTGTTCGGCGAACCGGGCATCGCGCAGCCGAACCAGGCCTGGCACGACAATCTGGTGCGCGCGCTGTTCGCCGACGAAGCGGCTGCCGACGCTGCGTTGCTGGTGCTGTTGCGCGACGGCCTGCTTGAGAGCCTCGACGGCGTGCGCCAGGACGATGTCGCCGAACAGGACTGGGTGCGACTGACGCAGTCGCAGTTCCAGCCGGTCTGCGTCGCGCAGCGGCTGTGGATCGTTCCGAGCTGGCACGAAGCGCCGGCCGATGCGACCTGCGTGATCCGCCTCGACCCGGGCCTTGCATTCGGCACCGGAACCCACCCGACGACCCAGTTGTGCCTGGAGTGGCTGCTGCGGCACGCGCCACTGCACGGACTCGACGTGCTCGACTACGGCTGCGGCTCGGGAATCCTGGCGATCGGCGCCGCGCTGTTGGGCGCAGCCGCGGTCGACGCGGTCGACATCGATCCGGCGGCGGTCGAGGCGACGCGCGACAATGCGCAGCGCAATGCCGTGGGGCTGCGGCGCTGCTGCCACGTCGACGCCTTGCCCGCGCAGCGTTTCGATGTCGTGCTGGCCAACATCCTGGCGTCGCCGCTTCGGCTGCTGGCGCCGATGCTGGCCGCGCGCTGCAAACCCGGTGGCAGGCTGGTGCTGTCGGGAATCCTGGAACGCCAGGCTGACGAACTGATCGAGGTTTATTCGCCGTACGCGAGACTGCGTCGCGACGGCGTGCGCGACGGTTGGGTCTGCCTGTCCGGGCCGGTGTCCTGACCCCGCCCGCGCCAAGGCTGGCCTTTCTATACTGCGGCCATGGCTCTGGCGACCCGTTGCCCGCATTGTTCGACCGCGTTCCGTCTGGTGCGCGACCAACTGCTGCTCAGCGGCGGTTGGGTGCGCTGCGGACGGTGCGGACAGGCGTTCGACGCCGCGGCGCATCAGTTCGACCACGACGCGCCGCTGGTCGGCCATCCGCTCGGCGACCGGGCCTCGACCGCACAAGACCAGCGGACTGAAGCCGGGACGACGGTTCCCGAGGTTCCCGAGGTTCCCGAGGTTCCCGAGGTTCCCGAGGTTCCCGAGGTTCCCGAGGTTCCCGAGGTTCCCGAAGTTCCCGAAGTTCCCGAAGTTCCCGAAGTTCCCGAAGTTCCCGAA
>JAJZEB010000008.1:27263-54552 GCA_021805805.1 Pseudomonadota bacterium
GGTTCCCGAGGTTCCCGAGGTTCCCGAGGTTCCCGAGGTTCCCGAGGTTCCCGAGGTTCCCGAGGTTCCCGAGGTTCCCGAAGTTCCCGAAGTTCCCGAAGTTCCCGAAGTTCCCGAAGTTCCCGAAGTTCCCGAAGTTCCCGAAGTTCCCGAAGTTCCCGAAGTTCCCGAAGTTCCCGAAACACCTCGAATCCACGAGGTCATCGATCGCCAAGAGATCCCGGAAATCCGTGAGATCTCAGCAATTTCCGGGTTCCGACCGGTCGACGAAGTTCAGCAAGACCACGCGCCGCTCGGGGACAGTGAGGCGCCTGAAGTCTCCGCGGCCCCGGCGCATGCGGCAACGCTGGAGACTGCGCCGGGTGCACCCGAGGTGCACGAACTCGCCGCAGCGGTCGCCGCGCTGGGCGCCGAATGGCCCGAAGCCGACGTGCAATCGCCCGGTGAGCCGACGATGGCGGAAGCGCCTTTCGATCTGGGCGATACGCTGCATTTCCAGTTCGAAGGCGGCGCGCCGACCGAACCGCCGCGCACCATGCTGCCGCCGGTGCGCGAACCGGAATTCCTGCGCCGCGCACGTGCCGAGGAACGCTGGCAACGGCCCTGGGTACGCGCAGCGCTGACCGCCGCGCTCGGGCTCTGCGTTGCGCTCGGCGCGTTGCAGGCGGCCTGGACCTGGCGCGACAGCATCGCGGCGCGATGGAGCGCCGGCCGCGGTGCGCTCGCATGGCTGTGCCGCGTCGGCGGCTGCACGCTGCAAGCGCCGCGCAACCCTGCCGACCTGGTGCTGGAAACGTCGGCGATGGCGCCGGCCGCCGATGGAACGCTGCGGCTCGACGCCACGCTGCACAACCGGGGAGAGACGCCCGTGGCCTATCCGGCGCTCGAACTCAGCCTCAGCGACTCGCATGGCAGGTTGCTGGTGCGCAAGGTGATCGAACCCGCCGGATACCTCGAGGCGGGCGCGCAGCGCAGCGCGGGTCTGGGTGCAGGCGACGATGCCGAGGTCCACCTGCTGCTGAAACTGACCCACGGGCGCGCCAGCGGCTACCAGCTCTACGCCTTCTATCCCTGAGCGCTGCTGGCCCGCGCCAGGCCCGCACGGCCAACCGAGCCGACCTCAGGCGTCCCGGATACGGCCGTGGCGTGCGCGGCGACGGTCAGATCAGGTCGTCGAGCGCAGCGCGGTAGCTGGTGTCGTGCATCAGCGTGTCCCAGTCCAGCGGCGGCGACTGCGCCAGCAACGCACGCCGGCGCGCTTCGCTTGCCGCATCGTCGCCGACCTGCGGCATCGCATGCAGGCGCTGCAGCACGCGATCGAGCGCAACGCCGTCGTCGACCGGACTGAGGTTGCACAGCAAGGCCAGGTCGCACCCGGCGATCAGCGCCCGCGCGACGCGCTCGGCGTCGTCGGCGACCAGCGCGCGCGCGGCCTGCATGTTCAGGTCGTCGCTGAAAATCGCGCCGGTGAAGCCCAGGTGCTCGCGCAACTCGTCACGCAGCCAGCGCGTGCTGAAACCTGCTGGCATCGCGTCGACGCGCCTGTACACGACATGCGCGGGCATGACCGCACGCAGGACGTGGCGCAGCCAGCCGTATGGAGCCTCATCGGCCGCGCGCAGCGCGCGCAGGCCCCGCGCGTCGCTCGGCGCAGCGACATGCGAATCGGCCAATGCCCAGCCGTGCCCCGGAAAATGCTTGGCGCAGTGCGCCAGCCCGGCGCCTTGCATGCCCGCGATCAGAGCCTGCGCGAGCAGCGCCACGACGCGCGCGTCGGCATGCAGCGCACGCTCGCCGATGACCTGCGAACGCCCCCAGTCGAGGTCGAGCACCGGAGCGAAGCTCAGGTCGATTCCGCAGGCACGCAGTTCGGCACCGAGCACGTGGCCGCAGGCTGCCGCGCACTGCACCGCGCGCATCGCATCGCGTTGCCACAACCGGCCCAGTGCGGCCATCGGCGGCAAGGGCGTGAAACCGTCGCTGCGAAAGCGCTGCACCCGTCCGCCTTCGTGGTCGACGGTGATCAGCAGGTCGGCACGCAGCGCCTTCAGCGACGCGCACAGCGCGACGAGCTGCGCACGCGACACGAAGTTGCGCGCAAACAGGACAACGCCGCCGACCAGCGGATCGCGCAGCCTGCGGCGCTCGTGCGGCTGCAGCTCGGTTCCGGCGACATCGATGATCAACGGCGCGTGCTGCACGCTCCCTCCCCGACGACTTCGGCCACCGCGAACGCCAGCGCATGGCCGCGCTCGTCGCTCAGCGACACATGCAGGCGCAGCCCGCGCTCGATGCACCAATCAGCCAGCGCGGCGTGCAGACGCGGCACCGGCCGGCCATCGGCCGCGTTGACGATTTCGCAACTGCGCCAAGTCATCGGCATGCGCAGGCCCAGCCCAAGCGCCTTGGCGCACGCCTCCTTGGCGGCAAAACGCGTCGCCAGGTAGAGATGCCCTCGCGCCGTGGAACGCGCCAGGCGCTGCTCGAACACGGCGCATTCGGCCGGCCCCAGGATGCGCTCGGCGAAACGCCGCCCGTGCCGCTGCCACGCCTGCACCACGCGTGCGACCTCGCACAGATCGGTGCCGACCCCCCAAAGCGCCGCACGCGGCGCGGTCGCGGCGTCAGCGTGCATCGGCGCGCGCGATCGCGGCCTTGAAGTCGCGCACCGCCTGTTCCATGCCGACACTGAGCGCGTGGCCGACCAGCGCGTGGCCGATGTGCAGCTCGTCGATCCCGGGCAGCGACGCGATCGCGCCGGTGCTGTGCAGGTTCAGCCCATGGCCGGCGTTGGTGCGCAACCCCTGCGCGTGCGCCTGCGCCTGCGCGTCGCGCAAGCGGCGCAGCTGCTCGGCGGCGCCGGCTTGGTCGCCGGCGTCGACCGCGTTGGCATAGGCGCCCGTGTGCAGTTCGACACACGGCGCTCCGGTGCCCGCGGCGGCTTCGATCTGGCGCGGCGACGGTTCGATGAACAGCGACACCCGGCATCCGCATGCGGCCAGGCGGGCGCAGGCCGCGCGCACCCGCTCCAGGTGCGCCGCGACGTCGAGCCCGCCTTCGGTGGTCAGCTCCTGCCGCCGCTCGGGAACCAGACAGACCATCTGCGGCCGGACCTGCTCGATGCGCGCGAGCATCTCCTCGGTGACTGCGGCCTCGAAATTCAACGGCGCAGCGACCTGCGCACGCAGGCGCTCGACGTCGGCGTCGCGGATGTGGCGCCGATCCTCGCGCAAATGGAAGGTGATGATGTCGGCGCCGCCGCGCAGCGCCGCCAGCGCCGCGTCGAGCGGGTCCGGGAAGCTGCCGCCGCGCGCATTGCGCAAGGTCGCGACATGGTCGATGTTGACCCCGAGCAACGGGGGCCTTGCGGGGCTGGCGAAAGGGTTCATCACAATTGGTGCAGGTCGATCAGCAACTGGCGCGTGCGCAGCGGCGGATCTCCGAGATGATAGTCAAGCAGCTCGCGCATCAGCGTCTTGGCCGCGCGCGCAGCTCCCGGCACGCTCCAGTCCCCGGCCTCGATGGCCAGCAGTTGCGCGCCGCTGGGCAGCCCCTCGCCCGCCGCGCGCACCACGCCGTGCGCAGGATCGACGCGGTACGTGGCGTCGGCGCGAAGTGGCTCGCCGCCCGGGCTCTCGCGGTCGAGCGCGGGCAGGTGGCCCAACGCGCGCAGCAGGTCCAGCTCGAACGCGCGCAGCGGCGGCTCGATGGCGTCGACGCCGTCGCCGAGCCGGCGCAAGGTCGCGTGGTAGGCGTCGAACACGGCCTCGTGCGCATCCTCGCGCGCCAGCAGCCGCCGCAGCAGTTCGTTGAAGTAAAAGCCGCACAGCAGCGCGTGTCCGGCCAGCGGCGCCACGCCGCCTCCCCACTCCGCGCGCGTCAGGGTGCGCACTTCGCCACGCCCGCTCCACGCCACGCGCAGCGGCTGCAGGCCGAGCAGAACGGAACGCAGTGGAGAGTGCGGTCGCTTGGCGCCCTTGGCGACCAGCGCAACCCTGCCGTGGTGGCGGCTGAACAGATCCAGCACCAGGCTGGTTTCGCGCCATGGATGGCTGTGCAGCACGTACGCCGGCTCGTCGTGCACGCGGTCGATGCGCCCGGCGGCAGCGACACGGGTCGCGGCGCGACCGGACATGCCGTCCTCAGTCCTCGTAGCCGAAAGCGCGGACCGCGCGCGCGTCGTCGGCCCAGCCCGAGCGGGTGCGCACCCAGACCTCGAGGAACACCGGCGCGCCGAACAGCTGCTGCATGTCCTGACGCGCTTCGCTGGAAATGCGCTTGAGGCGCTCGCCACCGCTGCCGATGACCATCGCCTTGTGCGCATCGCGCTCGACCACGATGGCCGCGGCGATCCGGCGCAGGGCGCCTTCGAGCTCGAAACGCTCGATCAGCACCGCGCTGCTGTACGGCAGCTCGTCTCCGGTCAGCCGGAACAGCTTCTCGCGCAGGATCTCGGCGGCCAGGAATCGCTCGCTGCGATCGGTCAGCGCCTCGGCGTCGAACCCCCACTCGCCTTCGGGCAGGTACCGCGCGATGATCTGCAGCAACCGCTTCGCATCGGCAGCGCGCCGTGCCGTCAGCGGCACGATCTCGCGCAGCGCAGGATGGCTGGAGCCGAGCTTGTGCAGCCACGGCAGCAGCGATTCGCGGCGCGTCACGCGGTCGAGCTTGTTGGCCACCAGGATGGTCGGCTTGCCCGCCGGGATCAATGCGCCCACACGCTCGTCGTCGGGCCCCATCTGACCGGCCTCGACGACCCACAGCACCACGTCCACCTCGGCCAGCGCCGCGGTCACGGTGCGATTCATCGCACGATTGAGCGCGCGGGTGTGGCGCAGCTGGAAACCCGGAGTGTCGACGAACGCGTACTGCGCCGCGCCTTCGGTGCGCACGCCAAGCACCCGATGCCGCGTGGTCTGCGCCTTGTCCGAGGTGATGCTCAGCTTCTGGCCCACCAGCGCGTTGAGCAGCGTCGACTTGCCCACGTTGGGCCGGCCGACGATGGCCACGCTGCCGTAACGATGCACGGTGTCGGTCATGGCTGCCACGCGCCTTCGGGCGCGATCCGCTCAAGCATCGCCTGCGCCGCCTGCTGCTCGGCCGCGCGCCGGCTGGGCCCACAGCCGCTGCTGCGCAGCGCGAGCTCGGAGACCTCGCACTGCACGTCGAACTCCTGCGCGTGCGCCGGGCCGCGGGTGGCGGTCACCGTATACGCCGGCACCTTCATGCGCCGCGCCTGCAGCAGTTCCTGCAGACGCGTCTTCGCGTCCTTGGCGCTGGCGCGCAGGTCGACCGCGCTCAGGCGTTGCGCATACAGACGTGCGACCAGCGCGCTTGCCGCGGCGAATCCACCATCGACGAAAACGGCACCCAGCACGGCCTCCAGCGCGTCGGCGACGATCGATGCGCGCTGCGCGCCGCCGCTGCGCAATTCGCCCTCGCCCAACGCGACGCACGCGCCCAGATCGAGCTCGCCGGCGACTTCGGCCAAGGTCGCCTCGCGCACCAGCGTGGCGCGCCAGTACGACAGCCGGCCCTCGCTGGCCGGCGCGCGGTCGTACAGCAACGCGGCCACGGCCAGGTTCAGCACCGAATCGCCGAGGAACTCCAGGCGCTCGTTGTTCGTCGCGCCGAAGCTGCGATGCGTCAATGCCTGTCGCAGCAGCTCGGGATCGTGAAACACATAACCCAGCCGCGACTGCAGCGCGGCGAGTCGCTGCGGATCGGTGCTCAATGCGAATGACCCGCGAATTTCAGCTCCAGGTACGCTGGGCCGAACAGATGGATTTCCTTCGCATAGGCGTACGCGACGACGATGCGTCCGTCCGATTTGGTGATCGTCAGATCCTTGCCTCCGATGCTGGTGATGTAGTCGACGTCGGCCATCTTGTCGAACGCATTGCGGATGTCACCGACCGTGTCCCCGGCGCGGGCCGCCTTGTCCACCGCGCGCTGCACGGCAAACGACTCCTGGACCGCGGGAACGGCCTGCATGCCGATGACCAGGAGGAAGGCGATGATGGCACCCCAGAACAGCAGACCGATCAGGGTGATACCCCGCTGGGGACGATCGTTGCGTGGCTTGTTCATTGATCCCGCTCCCTGCCGGCGAAGGTGGCTCAGTGGATCGGTCCGATGTTGCTCGGCGCGGTGAAGTTCATCCAGACGACGAAAGCCGGGCCGGCGATGTTGCGTGCCGGCACGAAACCCCAGTAACGCGAATCAAGCGAATTATCGCGGTTGTCGCCCATGACGAAATAATGCCCCGGGGGGACCTTGCAGACAAATCCCTGGGCATCGTAGCTGCAGAGATTGCGATCTGGGAAATTCTCCGGGCCGCCGATCACGTAAGGCGGCGTCTGCGGGTTGATCAGGATCGAGTGCACATGCGTGCCGAGCGTCTCCAGGTAACGCTTGTAATAGACCATCGAGTTCGGATCGAACCATTCGCCATCGGCCTTTTCGGGCACGGCCACGCCGTTGATGACCAGGTGCTTGTTCTCGTACGACACGGTGTCGCCGGGCAGGCCGACGATGCGCTTGATGTAATCGATCGACGGATCCTTCGGCAGCCGGAACACGATCACGTCGCCGCGCTGCGGCAAGTGCCCGCCGGTCAGTCGGTCGTACACCAGCGGCAGGCGCAAGCCGTAGGCGAACTTGTCGACCAGGATCAGGTCCCCGGGAACCAGCGTCGGCTCCATCGAGCCGGACGGAATCTTGAACGGCTCGGCGACGAACGAGCGCAGCGCGAACACCACGGCAATCACCGGGAACAGGCCGGCGGTCCATTCCAGCCACCAGGGCTGGCGCAGCAGCGCCTCGCCGGCCGCTGCGATGCGTTCGTCGCTGAGCGACGGATCGGGCGCGATCGACTGGCGGGAAAGCTCGTCGCGACGCGCGCGCAACGCGCTTTGCGCGGCTTGCGCCGCAAGCACGCGTCGCGGCCTGAACACCAGCCGCTCCGCCACCCAGAACAGCGCGCTGATGACCAGCAGGACGAAAAGCAATAGCGTGAAATTGACTGCGGGAGCTTCCATGGGGAGTTCAGTCCTCGACCTTGAGAATGGCGAGGAAGGCCTCCTGCGGCACCTCCACGCTGCCGATCTGCTTCATGCGCTTCTTGCCCGCCTTCTGCTTTTCCAGCAGCTTGCGCTTGCGCGAGATGTCACCGCCGTAGCACTTGGCAAGAACGTTCTTGCGCATCGCCTTGATTGTCTCACGGGCGATGATGTTGGCCCCGATCGAAGCCTGGATCGCGACGTCGAACATCTGGCGGGGAATCAGCTCGCGCATCTTCGCCGCGACTTCGCGCCCGCGGTACTGGCTTTGCGCGCGATGCACGATGATCGACAGCGCGTCGACGCGCTCGCCATTGATCAGCATGTCGACCTTGACCACGTCGGCCGGCCTGTATTCGAGGAAGCTGTAATCCATCGACGCGTAGCCGCGCGAGATCGATTTGAGCTTGTCGAAGAAATCGAGCACGATTTCGGCCAGCGGCATCTCATAAGTCAGCTGCACCTGCCGGCCCATGTACGCCATGTTGCGCTGGATACCGCGCTTGGCGTTGCACAGGGTCATCACCGGACCGACGTAGTCCTGCGGCATGAACAACCTGACCGTGACGATCGGCTCGAGGATCTGCTCGATGCGGCCGACGTCGGGCATTTTCGACGGATTGTCCACGGTCAGCTCGGTCCCGTCGCGCAACTGGACCTGATAGACGACCGACGGCGCGGTGGTGATCAGGTCCATGTCGTACTCGCGCTCGAGCCGCTCCTGCACGATGTCCATGTGCAGCAGCCCGAGGAAACCGCAGCGGAAGCCGAAGCCCAGCGCCGACGAGACCTCGGGTTCGAAACGCAGAGCGGCATCGTTGAGCTGCAGCTTCTCGAGCGCGTCGCGCAGCGCGTCGTAGGCGTTGGACTCGACCGGGTACAGTCCGGCGAACACCTGCGGCTGGATCTCCTTGAAACCGGGCAAGGGCGTCGCCGCCGGACGCGACGCCAGCGTCACGGTGTCGCCCACGCGCGCGCTCTTGAGCTCCTTGATGCCGGCGATGATGAAACCGACTTCGCCGGCACGCAGCTGCTCGCGCGGCACCGATTTGGGCGTGAATACACCGAGCTGCTCGCACGGGAACTGCGCCCCGGTGGCCATCAGCTGGATGCGGTCGCGGCGCTTGAGCTCGCCGTCGACCACGCGCACCAGCATCACCACGCCGACGTAGCTGTCGTACCACGAGTCGATGATCAGCGCCTTCAGCGGTGCAGCCGCATCCCCGCTCGGCGCGGGGATGCGCGCGACCACGGCCTCGAGAATGTCTTCGATGCCCATTCCGGTCTTCGCGCTTGCCAGCAGCGCGTCGCTGGCGTCGAGGCCGATGACGTCTTCGATCTCGCGCCGTGCGGCTTCCGGGTCGGCCTGCGGCAGGTCCATCTTGTTGAGCACCGGAACGACCTCGACCCCGAGTTCGATCGCGGTGTAGCAGTTGGCCACCGTCTGCGCCTCGACACCCTGGCTGGCGTCGACCACCAGCAACGCACCTTCGCAGGCCGACAGCGAGCGGCTGACCTCGTAGCTGAAATCGACATGGCCTGGGGTGTCGATCAGATTCAGATGGTAGGTCTGGCCGTCGCGCGCCGTGTACTGCAGCGCGGCAGTCTGCGCCTTGATGGTGATGCCGCGCTCGCGCTCGAGATCCATCGAGTCGAGCACCTGGCTCTCCATTTCGCGCTCGGACAGACCACCGCAGCGCTGGATCAGGCGGTCGGCCAATGTCGACTTGCCGTGATCGATGTGGGCGATGATTGAAAAATTGCGGATATGTTGCATGCGCTGGGACAGCCGCTCGGGTGCGGACAAAAAAAAGGCGCGTCGTTCGAGTCGCGCCTACCAACAAGAAGGATGATGGCAACTGCTTGTTGGACCTCTATTTTACGCGGGCGGGCCGGCGTCTCGCGCGCGGCGTCCGGCGGCATTCCCGGACGGCCCGCGAGACGGCCTTCGCTTCATTTTGCCTGATCCGGGCGCCTGACCAGCACGAACCGGGCATCGCCGTGGCGCCGCACCAGCAACGCGGCGACGTGCCCCGCTGGAACCGCCGCGGCCAGTTGCCTGAACTGCGCCGCGCCGGCGACGTCGACATTGCCGATGCGGGTGATGACGTCGCCGACGCGCAGCCCAGCGCGCGCAGCCTCGTCCGTCACTGCTCCGACCCAGACCCCGCCGGTTGCATCGAGCTCGCGCAATTGCTGCGCGTTCAGGTCGGCAACGTCGACGCCGAGCGCTGCGCTTGCGGCCGGATTCGGCGCCTGCCGCAACGCGGGCACGCCACCGCCGTGCGCCCATTCCCGCACGGTCACCTCCAGCGTGTGCATCTGTCCGCTGCGGAACACCTGAAGCTTGGCCTGACGGCCCGGCTGCACGTCGCCGACGATGCGCGGCAGGTCGTTGGCGTGCACGACCGCGACCCCGGCGAAGCGCACGATGATGTCGCCGGGGCGCACCCCGGCCTGCGCTGCGGCACTTCCGGGCTCGACCCGCTGCACCAGCGCGCCGCGTGCGCTGCCCAGGCCGAGTGCTTCGGCCAGCTCGCGGTCGACCGGGCCGATGGCCACGCCGATCTTGCCGCGCACCACGTAACCGTGCGCCTCGAGTTGCGCGGCGACGCGCATCGCCTCGTCGATCGGGATCGCGAACGAGATCCCCATGAAGCCTCCGGTCTGGCTGTAGATCTGCGAATTGACGCCGACCACCTTGCCGTCCATGTCGATCAGCGGTCCACCGGAATTGCCGGGATTGACCGCGACGTCGGTCTGGATGAACGGGGTGTAGTCGCCGGTGTCGCGCCCCTTGGCGCTGACGATGCCCGCGGTGACGGTATTTTCCAGGCCGAACGGCGAACCGATGGCCAGCACCCAGGCGCCGACGCGCAGCGTCTTCGAATCGCCGATTTCCACACTGGGCAGGCCGTGGCCGGCGATGCGCAGCAGCGCGATGTCGGTGCGCTTGTCGACACCCACCAGCTTGGCGTCGAAAACCCGCTTGTCGCGCAATGTGACGCGGATCCGGCTTGCACCGTCGACCACGTGCGCATTGGTCATGATCAGTCCGTCGGGGCGCAGGATGAATCCCGAACCGACCGCGGCCAGGTGGGGCTCGGCGTCAGGCGCCGATTCCGGCGCCTGGGGAAGCGGCACGCCGAAGAAACGTCGCAGGAATTCACGCGTTTTCGGATCGTCCAGCGCGCTCGACTGCGCCTGGCGATCGACGCGGATGTTGACCACCGCCGGGCCGACACGATCGACCAGGGGCGTGAAATCGGGCAGCCGCACCCCCGCGAACGCCGGCGTCGATGACGCCGCGGCTGGAACCGACGCGGCGCCGAGCGCCAACAGCAGGCAAATCAGGAATCGACGCATCGCGCACACCGAACGGTCAGAGGGGAGTCCAGCATAATCGATCGCTCAATACCCCAAGGTGGACGACGCCGAAACGTGATGCGCGACGCGTTCGACCGCATGGCGCGCGTCGCGCCGATACCACTGCGCGACGACCCGTTGCCCGGGCGTCGCGACCGCGCGCCGCGGCACGGCACGCACGCTGTGCGCGGTCGCCAACAGGGTCTGCGGCCTGCGCGCGGGCAGGCTGTAGCAAACCAGCGTCACCGCGGCCAGCCCGGCGACCGCAGCGCCGACCGCGCTCCAGGCCTGGCGCGCCATCTGCACCCGCCACGCCACCCGCACCTGAACCGGCGCCAGCGGCACGGGCTGCGCGCGCAGCCGCTGCGCCAGCCGCTCGACGAAGCCCTCTTCGTCGTCCAGCGGCACCAGATCGGGCGAGCGAAGCGCATCGCCGATCTGGTGATAGCGCAACCAGGCGAGGCGTGCCGACGGACTCAGGCAAAGCTCGCGAAGCGCTTCGTGCCGTTCGGCCTCGTCGTGCATCGCGTCGTCCATGAACGCCGACACGCGCTGCCTGCCGCGCTCGTCGTCGTGCTGCGAATGTTCCATGTCGTTCTCCTCGCGCGTCACCTCTACCAGCGCGCACCGGACTTCTTGCCCAGCAGCGGACGCAGGCGGCGCGCAATGGCCTCGCGGGCCCGAAAAATACGCGAGCGCACGGTTCCGACCGGGCAGCTCATGACCTGTGCGATGTCTTCGTAGCTCATGCCTTCGATTTCACGCAACGCAATCGCCGTACGCAGATCTTCGGGCAATCCATCCATCGCGTCGTTGACCGTGCGTGCGACCTGTCGCCCGGCCAGCACGGCTTCGGGCGTCTCCATGTCGCTTAGTTGCGCGTCATGCGCCGAAGTTTCGTCCGTTTCGCCGGGCTGGTCGCGCAGCGAAAGCTCACGCGCTCCTTCGGCCAGAGCCTTTTTCGCCGTATTGACCGCGATGCGGTAGAGCCAGGTATAGAACTGGCTGTCGCCGCGGAACTGCGCGATGGCGCGGTAGGCACGGAGGAATGTTTCCTGGGCTACGTCTTCCGCCTGTGACGGATCGCGTATAAAGCGCATGATCAATCTGAAAATCCTGCGCTGATATTTCATGACAAGCAGCTCGAAAGCTACTTGATCCCCCCGCTGAACCCGCTGTACCAGGATTTCATCGGGGGTCGGTTCCATGTCGCCCTCACATGGCCAGTCGCGTTCGCAACTCGCGCCAGGCCGTCGGTGGTATGTCGGAGGGAATCGGCAGCACGACGCGACCGCTGTCGCTCAGGCCCAGCACCAGCAGCTGGCCCGGCAGGCCGAGCCCGCGCACCTGCGCCAGGCGGCTGTGGCGGCTTTGCTGCACCAGCGTCCAGCCCTGGGCGCCGTGAAGCAGCGTGAAGGGGCCGATCTTCCAGTACGGATACTGTGCGGCCAGTACGAGCAGGAAAACGCCCAGCGACAGGCCTGCCATCATCGGCAGCTCCGGGCGGTCGTGCCATTGCCAGGCGTTCCACAACGCGGCCATCGCGACCGCGCTGTCGAACGCTCCCAGCAATGCGTGCCAGCGCGCGAAGCGCGCCACGTGCAGCTGGAACTGGCTGGTCAGCTTCATCGCCACCGCGAACCCCGGGCCGGCGTGCTCGTCACGGTCAGCGCACCTCAGACACGGCGGAACAGGACCGAACCATTGGTCCCGCCGAAGCCGAAGTTGTTCTTCAGCGCGTACTCGATCGGCATCCGGCGCGCGGTGTTGGCGCAATAGTCCAGATCGCACTCGGGGTCGGGATTGTCCAGATTGATGGTCGGCGGCGCGATCTGATGATGCACCGCAAGCACCGTGAATACCGCCTCGAGACCGCCCGCGCCGCCGAGCAGGTGGCCGGTCATCGACTTGGTCGAACTGACCACCAGCTCGCGCGCATGGCTGCCGAACGCGGCCTTGATCGCGTCGGTTTCGTTCTTGTCGCCCAGCGGTGTCGACGTGCCGTGCGCGTTCAGGTACTGCACCTGATCGGCCGCGACGCCGGCGTTGGCGAGCGCGGCGAGCATGCATTTGCGCGGCCCGTCGACGTTCGGCGCGGTGATGTGATGGGCGTCTCCGCTCATGCCGAAGCCGACCAGCTCGCCGTAGATGCGCGCGCCGCGGGCCACCGCGTGGTCCCAGGCCTCGAGCGTCATGACCCCTGCGCCCTCGCCCAGCACGAAACCGTCGCGGTCGCGGTCCCACGGCCGGCTGGCACGCTCCGGATCGTCGTTGCGCGTCGACAGCGCCCGCGCCGACGCGAAGCCGCCGATGCCCAGCGGACATACGGTCGCCTCGGCGCCGCCGGCGACCATCGCGTCGGCGTCGCCCGACTCGATCAATCGCGCGGCCAGGCCGATCGCATGCAGGCCGGTGGTGCACGCAGTCACCACGGCGAGATTCGGGCCGCGGAATCCATACTGGATCGACAGGTGGCCCGAAATCATGTTGATGATCGACGACGGCACGAAGAACGGCGAAATGCGTCTCGCGCCGCGCTCCATGAAATCGCGGTACGTGTCCTCGATCATCGGCAGCCCGCCGATTCCCGAGCCGACCATGACCCCGATGCGGTCAGGATCGCTCCCGGACTCGGACAGCCCGCTGTCGCGCACCGCCTGCATCGACGCTGCCAGGCCGTAGTGGATGAATGTGTCCATGTGACGCGCCTCCTTCACCGGGATGTAGTCCCCGATGTCGAAGTCGCGCACCTCTCCGGCGATCTGCGCGGAGAACGTCGAGGCATCGAACTTGGTGATGCGCCCGATCCCGGACTTGCCGGCGATCAGGTTGCTCCACGCGGTTTCGACCGTGTTGCCGATCGGCGACACGAGACCCAGGCCGGTGATGGCGATGCGGCGGCGCAAGCTCATAAGGCGATGTGTGCGAAGCGAACTGAAGAATGCGGGAGGACGCGCGGAGCACGGCACCGCGCCACGACGCGCGCGGCGCGGAAGCGGCGGATCGCGTCGCGCTCAGGCCTTCTGGTGCTGCTTGGCGTAGTCGATCGCCAGCTGCACCGTGGTGATCTTCTCGGCGTCCTCGTCGGGGATTTCGATGCCGAACTCGTCCTCCAGCGCCATCACCAGCTCGACCGTGTCGAGCGAATCGGCGCCGAGGTCGTTGACGAAGGACTTGTCGTTCGTGACCTGGTCCTCGGCCACCCCGAGCTGCTCGGCGATGATTTTCTTGACGCGCTGTTCGATATCGCTCATTTAGTTCTCCAAAAAAAAGGCAATCGGATTCTAGCAACGCGGATGCCGCGTGGCCGGGAAATCGGCAGTGCCGAATCAGGACATGTACATGCCGCCGTTGACAGGCAGCTCCGCTCCGGTGATGTAGGCACCGCCCGGGCCGGCCAGGAAGCCTACCGCACGGGCGATGTCGCCGGGATGACCGAGGCGTCCGAGTGGGATACGCGTCAGCAAGGCCTTGGACGCATCATCGCCTAAAGCCTTGGTCATATCTGTGTCTATAAAGCCAGGGGCGACGCAGTTCACGGTGATCTGACGGCTTCCCAGTTCCTGCGCCAGCGCCCGGCTCATGCCGGCCACGCCGGCCTTCGCCGCGGCGTAGTTGGCCTGCCCGGCGTTGCCGCTGGCACCGACCACCGACGTGATGTTGATGATCCGCCCGCCGCGCTGCTTCATCATCGGCCGCACCACGGCGCGGCAGAGGCGGAAAACCGCGCTGAGGTTGGTGTCGATGACCGCGCTCCAGTCGGCGTCCTTCATGCGCAACGCCAAAGTGTCGCGCGTGATCCCGGCATTGTTGACCAGCACGTGCAGACCGCCACGCTCGCGCACGATACGCTCGACCAGCGCCTCGGCCGCTGCGCCGTCGGTGACGTCGAGAACGACCCCGTCGCCCTGCACACCCAGCGCCTGGGCGATGCGCTCGGCTCCTGCCGCGCTGGTCGCGGTGCCGACGACGAACGCGCCCATCGCGGCCAGCTCGGCGGCGATCGCCTGGCCGATGCCGCGCGTGGCGCCGGTGACCAGCGCAACCTGCCCGTGCAGCACTTGGGCATCCGCGTGAGCATTCATTGCAAAGCCTCCAGAATCGTTTGCGCGCTGGTTCGATCGACCAGAGCGTGTCCGCTCAATTCCGGGTCGATGCGCCGGGTCAACCCCGCAAGCACCTTGCCCGGCCCGCACTCGACGAGATCGGTGCACCCGGCAGCGGCCAGTGCGCGCACGCATTCGACCCAGCGCACGGCGCCTGCCGCCTGCGCCGCCAGCGCGGCGCGGATCGCCTGCGGCTGCGCATGCTCGGCCACGTCGACGTTGTGCACCACCGGAATCTGCGGCGTGCGCAACGGCACCGACTCGAGATACCCGGCCAGACGCTGCGCGGCGCCGCGCAGCAGGCTGCTGTGGAACGGCGCCGACACCGGCAGCGGCAGCGCGCGCTTCGCGCCGCGGCTCTTCAACAGCGCGCACGCGGCGTCGACCGCGGCGCGGCTGCCGGCGATCACGACCTGCCCCGGGGCGTTGAAGTTCACTGCCTCGACGACGTCGCCGCATTGCGCGGCCGCGTCGGCGCACGCCGCGCGTACCGCGTCGTCGTCGAGTCCGAGCACTGCGGCCATGCCGCCGCTGCCCGCCGGCACGGCGTCCTGCATGACCTGGGCGCGAAAGCGCACCAGCGGCAACGCGTCGGCGAAATCCAGCGCGCCGGAAGCCACCAGCGCGGTGTATTCGCCCAGGCTGTGCCCGGCCAGCCGCGCGGGATGCGCGCCGCCTTCGGCCAGCCAGAGGCGCCACAGCGCCACGCCGGCGGTCAGCATCACCGGCTGGGTGTTGACGGTCAGGCTCAGGGCCTGCTCCGGGCCGTGCGCGATCAGGCCGGCGACGTCCTCGCCGAGCACGTCGCCGGCCTCGCGCAAGGTGTCGCGCACGGCCGGGTGATCCGCCACCGCGTCGAGCATGCCGACGCTTTGCGAGCCCTGCCCTGGAAATACGAATGCGAATGTCTTCATCGGTCGATGATGGTTGATTGCGCGCTTCCGACTGCTCAGTACTCGAGCAGCGCAGCGCCCCAGGTCAGGCCGCCGCCGACGGCCTCCAGCAACACATGGTCGCCGCGCCGGACCTGGCCACGGCGCACCGCCACGTCGAGCGCCAGCGGAATCGACGCGGCCGAGGTGTTGCCGTGCTCGGCCACCGTCTGCACCACCCGTTCGGCAGGGATGCCGAGCTTTTTCGCGGTATGCAGCATGATGCGGATGTTGGCCTGGTGCGGAACCATCCAGTCGACATCGTCGGCCGTGCACCCTGCCTTGTCCAGCACTTCGCGCGCAACGCGCTCGAGCACGTGCACGGCCTGCTTGAAAACCGCCTGCCCGTCCATGTGCAGGAACGGGCTGCCGCTGACCGCGCCTGCGCGCACGCGCCCCGGGGTGCACAGGATCGAAGCCTGGCTGCCATCGCCGTGCAGCGCCGAGGCCAGCAGTCCGGGGCGCGTGTCGGCGCCGAGAACCACGGCGCCCGCGCCATCGCCGAACAGCACGCAGGTGGTGCGGTCCTTGAAGTCGAGGATCGTCGAGAACACCTCGGCGCCGATGACCAGAGCGCGTTGCGCCAGACCACTGCGAATGAACTGATCGGCCACCGTCAGCGCGTAGACGAACCCGGCGCACACCGCCTGCACGTCGAACACGGCGCCTCCGGCTGCCCCCAGCCGCCCCTGGATCAGCGCGGCGTTGGACGGGAAGATCATGTCCGGCGTCGACGTGGCGCAAATGATCAGATCGACTTCCGTCGCCGCCAGTCCGGCGGCGTCGAGGGCCCGGCGCGCGGCCTGCTCGCCCAGGTCGACGCTTCCGGTGCCGGGGTCGGCGAAATGGCGCTGGCTGATTCCGGTGCGTTCGACGATCCAGACATCGCTGGTCTCGATGCCGTCACGCGCCAGGCGCGCGGCCAGCGCGTCGTTGCCGACGACCGTGGGCGGCAGGTAGCTGCCAGTGCCGAGGATGCGTGAGTAGCGCGACATGGATTCGAATGGAGAGTGAATGCGGCAAGCGGATCGCCGCGACGCCGGAATACGCGCTCAGGTGGCGCCGTCCGCCTGCGGCGGCGCATGCAGCGTGGCCAGGATGCGCTCGATCTCGTGCACGACCCGCCCCTCGGCGGCCTCGCGCGCGCGCTCCAGCGCCTGCTCGAAAGCGAACGCGTCGGCCGAACCGTGGCTCTTCAGCACCAAGCCGCGCAGACCCAGCAGCGCCGCGCCGTTGTAGCGCCTGTGGTCGGCACGGCGGCGCAGCCGGCGCAGCACCGGCAGCGCGCACAAGGCGGCCACCCGGCTGAGCAGTCCGCGGCCGAATTCCTCGCGCAGCATGCCGCTGATCATCTGCGCCACGCCTTCGGATGCCTTCAGCGCCACATTGCCGACGAAACCGTCGCACACCACGATGTCGACTCCGCCCTTGAAGATATCGTTGCCCTCGACGTTGCCGCAAAAGCGCAGCCGGCCCTCGCTGTCGGCCTCGCGCAGCAGCTCGCCGGCGCGCTTGATCATCTCGTTGCCCTTGATGACCTCCTCGCCGATATTGAGCAAGCCCACGCGCGGCTGCGCATGGCCGCCAGCCGCGGCGAATGCGGCGCCCATGACGGCGAACTGCAGCAGGTGCTCGGCTTCGCAATCGACATTCGCGCCCAGATCGAGCACCAGCGTGGCGCCGCCCGCAGCGTTCGGCAGGTAGGTGGCAATCGCCGGGCGGTCGATTCCGGGCAGCGTCTTGAGCACATAGCGCGCCACCGCCATCAGCGCCCCGGTGTTGCCGGCCGACACGCAGGCGTGCGCGCGCCCGTCCTTGACCAGCTCGATCGCGCGCCGCAGCGAAGAGTCCTTCTTGCGCCGCAATGCGACCTCGACCGCGTCGTCCATCGCCACCACTTCGCTGGCCGCGACGACCTCGGCCCGCGGATGCGACGCGAGTCCGCTGCGCTGCAGCATCTCGTGCATCGCCTCGGGTTGGCCGACCAGCACAACGCGACACGTGGGGTGCCGGTCGAGCAGCGCACGGCAGGCCGGCAGCGTGACCGACGGGCCGTGATCGCCGCCCATGACGTCGACGGCCAGGATCGGCGTCACGGCCTGCGGCGTCACTCTTCGGACTTGGTCTTCACGACCTTGCGGCCGCGGTAATAGCCGGTCGGGCTGATGTGGTGCCGCAAGTGGACCTCGCCCGTGGTCGGCTCGAGCGCCACCGACGGCTGGCCCAGATGCTGGTGGGCACGATGCATGCCGCGCTTCGACGGCGACTTCTTGTTCTGCTGGACGGCCATTTTGCTACCCCATGCGAAAAATCCGGCGATTATACAGCCAGCACCGTTTCGATGACCGCCCGCTTGTGACCGCAGTGACCGCACGCTTGCGCGGGCGAGGCGAGCCTGACCATCGGCGCTCAGCGCTTCGTGCTTCTGAGACGCTGCAGCACGGCGAACGGCGACGCATCCGGCGATGCATCGGCCGGCTCCGGCGCGGCCGGAGGCTCGCACGCCGCATGCATCGGCACCAGAGGCAGCGCCAGGATCAGCTGATCCTCGACCAGCTCGCGCAGGACGACCGGCGCGTCCGCGCACAAGGCTTCGTCTTCGGCCTCGAGCTCCTCGTCGCTCAGCTCGGGCTCGACATCGACCAGGCGGAACAGCGCGCGCTCGTCGATCGGCTCCTCGACCGTGCGCAGGCAGCGCTGGCACTGCAGCGGCAGCACCGCGCGCACCGTCAGCTCGGCCATCGGCTGGCTGCCTCCGCCGGGCAGCGCGCGCAGGGATCCATGCAGCGTCCACTGCGCCTGCCGCGCGCCGGGCGCCTCGTGCAACGCCGCCGCCAGCCGCGGCATCGCGGCCAGCGCGCTGCGCCCGCTGACCCGCGCGTCGCGCCGCGCCAGCGCGCGCAGGTCGACAGGAATCGAGTCGGCAAGCGATTCTTCGTCGGTCATGATCAACGAGTCTAGTCCACTGCGTCAGTGAGGCCGAACCGCCCGCCGGGTGAAGCCCGCGCGATGCGCTGTGCGGCATTCCCCTACACTACTCTTCAGCACGGTGCGGACGCGCATAATACTCGGCAGGGGTACCTTAGCATGCACTGGATCGCACAACTGTTTCCGACGGGCTGGGAGCATTTTCTCGGCGGCGGCATCGCCATCGGCATCGGTGTCGGGCTGCTGTTCGCGCTGACCGGCTTCATCGGCGGCATCAGCACCACCTATACGGCCGTCTGGTCTTTCCTCAGCAACTGGCCGCATTTCCAGCAGGAACGCTTCGTCGCCACGCGCCACTGGCGCCTGGCCTATGCGCTGGGACTGATCGGCGGGGCCTCGGTGTTCGCGCTGTCGCGCCATGCCGGCTTCGTCACCGCGTTGCCGCGCTGGCAGCTGTTCGCAGGCGGCGTCATCGGCGGCTTTGGCGCGCGCATGGGCGGCGGCTGCACCTCGGGCCACGGCATCTGCGGCCTGGGCTCGCTGCAGTGGCCTTCGCTGCTGGCGGTGCTCACCTTCCTGTGCACGGCGATCGTCACCGCGCACGTCGTGCGCGCGCTCGGCGGGTTCTGAACCATGCGCCATCACGCTCGTCCCCTTCCGATCCTGCTGTCGGCGATCGTTTCCGGCGCGTTCTTCGGCTACGGCCTGGCCTGGTCGACGATGGTCCGCCCCGAGGCGATCGTGCGCTTCCTGCTGTTGAAGGACTTCGGCCTGCTGCTGGTCATGGGAGGCGCGGCCGGCACCGTGCTGCTCGCGTACCAGTTGCTGCCGCGGCTGCTGCGCCGGCCCGTGTTCGGCCTGGGCTGGAGCGTGCACCCGTCCCGCTGGGACGCGCGCACGCTGATCGGCTCGGCGCTGTTCGGCGTCGGCTGGGGCCTCAGCGGGGTCTGTCCGGGTCCGGCGATTGCCGGCCTGGGAGTCGGCAACTGGCCGCTGTTGCTCGTCATCGTCGGCATTCTGCTCGGCGCCTGGGCCGAAGGCCGCTTTTTCGAGAAGCCCTGATGGCCGGCCAGCTGTCCGCAGCCGTGCCCACGCTCGTGCTGGCGTCGACCTCGCGATACCGCCGCGCACTGCTGCAGCGCCTGCGCGCGCCGTTCGACGTGCAGGCGCCGGAAGTCGACGAAGCGCCGCGCGCAGGCGAGGCGCCCGACGCGCTGGCGCTGCGCCTGGCCGAAGCGAAGGCGCGCGCAGTCGGCGCGCAACGCCCCGGCGACTGGGTGATCGGCTCCGACCAGGTCTGCGCCTGTGGCGGACGGATTCTGGGCAAGCCCGGCGATCATGCCGCGGCGATGGCCCAGCTGCGATGGATGCGCGGTCGCGAGGCGGTGTTCCATACCGCGCTGGCGTTGCTGCGCGACGACGGCAGCGTGCAATTGCGCAATGTGCCGACCACGGTGCGCATGCGCACGCTCGACGACGCGCTGCTCGACGCCTACCTGCGCGCCGAGCAGCCGTACGACTGTGCCGGAAGCGCCAAGTCCGAAGGATTGGGCATCGCCCTGCTGGAGACGCTGCGCAGCGACGACCCGACCGCGCTGATCGGTCTGCCGCTGATCGCGCTGTGCGACCTGCTGCTGGGCGCAGGCTACCCGCTGCTGCGCGCATGACGCCGCCCGGACGGCTCGTGCTGGTTCCCACGCCGCTGGCCGACACGGCGCTGACACCGCTGCCCGCGGTGCTGCCGCAGGCCACCATCGACACCGCGGCGACGCTGCAGCACTGGGTGGTCGAGAACGCGAAGAGCGCGCGCGCCTTCCTCGGCGCGGTGCATGCGGTGCGGCCACTGCGCGTTGCGCTGCAGCAGCAGCACATCACCGAACTGCCCAAGCACGTTGCGCTCGACGCCGATGCGGCGCGCGCGCTGCTGCAGCCGGCGCTGGACGGACACGACCTGGGTTTGCTGTCCGAAGCCGGCGCGCCTTGCGTGGCCGACCCCGGGGCCACGGTGGTCGCCGCGGCGCACGAGCTTGAACTGCAGGTGCTGCCGCTGGTCGGGCCCAGCAGCATCCTGCTCGGACTGATGGCCAGCGGGCTCGATGGACAGCGTTTCGCGTTCCACGGCTACCTGCCGCACGAGCGCGAAGCGCGTGCGCAGCGCATCCGCCAGCTCGAACGCGAAAGCGCGCAGCGCCGGCAGACGCAGCTTTGCATCGAAACGCCCTATCGCAACGCCGCGCTGCTGCAGGCCTTGTGCAGCACCTTGCGCGACGACACGCGCATCACGGTGGCGTGCGCGCTGACCGCGCCGCATGCCTTCGTGCGCACCCGGCGCGCCGCGCAGTGGCGCACTGAACTGGCGCGACTGCCTGACAAGGTGCCGACGCTGTTCGGGTTTCTTGCCGGGTGAGCGCCCCCAGGGCCGGGCTGCGCCCGGCCCGCCCCCCGAGGGGGTCGCGAAAACTTGGGGCTGCCCGGCGTTTTCGCGGCCGAGCGCCCCCAGGGCCGGGCTGCGCCCGGCCCGCCCCCCGAGGGGGTCGCGAAAACTTGGGGCTGCCCGGCGTTTTCGCGGCCGAGCGCCCCCAGGGCCGGGCTGCGCCCGGCCCGCCCCGCTCAGCGCAATTGCCAGCCGCCCGGCAGCACGGCCTGTGCCGCGCCGGCGCCAAACTCCGCGCCGATGCGTCGGGCAATGCGATCGACCACGTTGCCGCGGTGGCTGTAGGTCACCAACGTCGGCGCATGCACCACGTTGCGCGCCACTTCGCGGGTGTCGCCGTAGCCGTCGGCCAGGCCGCGCGCAACCGCCTGCTGGCCGGTCCACACCAGACCCGAGAATGTGTCCGCGTCGACCTTGAGCCGCTTGCCGCGCCCTTTCTCGACCGCGGCAATGAATTGCTGGTGGATCTGCTCGAGCATCGCCAACGCGTAGGTCCTCTGTTCCTCGGGCATCGGACTGAACGGATCCATGAATCCCTTGTTGCTGCCGGCGGTGAGCAACCTGCGGCTGATTCCGAGCTTGTTCATCAACCCGCTGAAACCGAACCCTTCCATCAGCACGCCGATCGAACCCACCATGCTCGCCGGACTGACGTAGATGCGATCGGTGGCAACCGCGACGTAGTAGGCCGCCGACGCGCACAGGTCGTCGCACACCGCGTAGATCGGCACCTTCGGGTAGCGCGTGCGCAGGCGGCCGATCTCGGCGTTGATCTGGCTGGCCTGCACCGGGCTTCCGCCGGGGCTGTCGATGCGCAGGATCACCGCACGCGTGCCTGGGTCGCGGAAGGCATCGCGCAACGCCGCGTCAATGTCGTCGGCGTTGGACGCTGAGCCCGGTGCGATGTCGCCGGTGAGTTTGACCACCGCAGTGTGGGGACCGTTCAGATCGGGCGACGGATAGTGGTACATGGCGAACGCGGCGACGACCAGCGCCAGCAGCAGCAGCCTGAAGAAAATCGTCCACCGCCTCGCGCGACGCCGCTCGCGCACGATCTCGAGCACCAACCGCTC
Organism: Pseudomonadota bacterium; assembly: GCA_021805805.1. Classification (GTDB taxonomy): domain Bacteria; phylum Pseudomonadota; class Gammaproteobacteria; order Burkholderiales; family Burkholderiaceae_C; genus Thiomonas_A. Next base: position 49,164 of record JAJZEB010000008.1, read on the forward strand.
GAGCACCCGACGCTCCCAGGCCTGCGCCTGGCCGCCCTGCTCGGTCACCGGATCCGCCATGGTTGCTTCCATTGCACGGCCGCCGTCGGCCGCCCCTGGTGAAGCAGCATAGCAAGGCAGCACGACGCCGCGTCAACATGCCGGTACGCCGCGCACCCTCGCCGATCAGGATTCGAGCAGGAAAGCGCGCAGCGCCGGCACCGAATCGACCACCGCCAGCGGTCGCAGCGCGGCCAGCGCAGCTGCGGCGTGCGCGCCATAGCTGACCGCAAGCGCGTAGCACCCGGCGTTGTGCGCCATCTGCAGGTCATGCGTCGTGTCGCCGATCATCAGCGTCTGCCCCGGCGCATAGACGAGCTGGGCCATCAGCTCCTCGAGCATGGCCGGATGCGGCTTGGACGCGGTTTCGTCGGCCGTGCGGGTGGCGTCGAACAGGCCGCGCAACGCGGCGTGGTCGAGCGCCCGCTCCAGGCCCAGGCGCGATTTGCCGGTGGCCACGGCCAGCGCATGTCCGGCGTCCTTCAGCTCGTGCAGCAGTTCGATCATCCCGGGAAACAAATCCAGCCGTGAATCCTCGGCGAAATAGTGCCTCCGGTACGCTGCGGACAGCCGCGGGTACTCGGTCGCCGGCAAGCTGGGCACGACGTGGCGCAAGGCGTCGTTCAGCCCCAGTCCGATCACGAAGGCGGCGTCGGACGCACTGGGCACGGGCAAGCCAAGATCGTCGCATGCGTGCTGGATCGCACGCACGATGGCCGCGGTCGAATCCATCAAGGTGCCGTCCCAGTCGAAGACCAGCAGCGGGTGGGCGTCGCGCTTCATGCACACACCGCGCGAAGTTGTCGCAACCACGCCTCGTCGGCGGCCGGCCAATCGGCTTGCAGCACCAGTTCCTCACCGCTGCGCGGGTGGCGCAACGCCAATCGCGCAGCGTGCAGGAACATGCGCGACTGGCGCGGCAGCTGCGCGCACAGCTCGCCGCGCGCGAGCAGACGGTTCAACGCCTCGTTGCCATATTTGTCGTCGCCGACCACCGGGTGGCCCAGGCCCTGCAGATGCACGCGAATCTGGTGGGTACGCCCGGTGTGGATCCGCGCCTCGACCAGACTCAAGCCGTCGCAGCCGCTCAGGGCGGCGAGCGCCGGATCCTTCCAGCGCAACCGCCACAGCGGGCGGAACTGGCTGCGCGCGCTTTGCGCCTGCGGATCGTCGGGTGCTGCGGCACGCACGCGGCGCTCCCCCGACGCGGTCAGGTACTTGTGCAACGGCGTGGCCACGACGACGCCATCCCCGGTCCAGACCCCGGCCACCAGCGCCTGGTAGCGCTTGTCGGCTTCGCGTGCGCGCAAGCTGGCGTGCAACGCGGTCAGCGCACTGCGCTTGCGCGCCAGCAGCAGCACCCCGGAGGTATCGCGGTCGAGCCGGTGCACCAGTTCCAGGAACGCGTCGTCACGCGCGCTGCGCAGCGATTCGATGACCCCCCAGCTCACCCCGGAGCCGCCGTGCACGGCGACTCCTGCCGGCTTGGCGATGGCCAGCAGCGCTTCGTCCTCGAACAGCACCGGATAGCTGCGCGGCGGAGCCGCGCTCGGCGCCGATTCGGCCAGGCGCAGTGGCGGAACGCGAACCTGGTCGCGCTCGGCAAGCTTGTGCGAGGCGCTGGCGCGCGCGCCGTTGACCCGCACTTCGCCGGAACGCACGATGCGGTAGATATGGCTGCGCGGCACGCCTTTGAGCATGCGCGCGAGAAAATTGTCCAGGCGCTGGCCGACGGCGTCTTCGCCGACGCCGAGCACGGTAACGCGAGCAGGTTGCATATAATGGGAACGCGAAGCGCGCGCCGGTCACGGCCGGCCGAGCGAGGAAGCTGCTGTTGAAGTGCTGGTCTGCAAGCTGCAGGGTCTGTGACGGTCACCGTCGCACCCTGCGAATTCCGCCATTTTATCGACCCGAGCCCGAATTGCCGCCGACGGTGGCGAGGTGCCGGCGATCCGGATCGCGGAGGCTGCCCCGCTTTGACGCGAGCTGCTCGGCCGGCGTCGTTGCCCGCGCCACCGTGGAACCGGCCGGAATCCGGCCTGCGGTGATCAGCCAACGCGTCAGCAGGACGAACAGAATGCCAACCGACCCGGCGCTGCCGTGGTCCACGACGACAAGCCAAGAACGTGCTCCCCAGCGACCGAACTTCGACAGTGCAGCGCAGCGCCCCTGCGGGATGCGTTGCGCGCGGTCGGCCGCGAGCATCGATGCCGTGCCCCGCTCGAGCGTGGTGCGGCCGGCCCAGGTCCTGAAGGCGGCGCTGCCGCCTCGGCTGTTCTCCCGTCCTGTTGCGACACGTGCGCTGCGCGAGTCGGGCCCTCGTGGCCCTGGGGTAATCACGCAGCCCGCCGTCGACGGCGGGACGGAGAGGACGAAATGAAACGCATGTTGTTCAACGCGACGCAGGCCGAGGAGCTGCGCGTGGCGATTGTCGAGGGCCAGAAACTGCTCGACATCGATATCGAGCAAGCCGGCCGCGAGCAACGCAAGGGCAATATCTACCGCGCCGTCGTGACCCGCGTCGAGCCATCGCTCGAAGCGTGCTTCGTCGATTACGGCGAGGAACGCCATGGTTTCCTGCCGTTCAAGGAAATTTCGCGGCGCTATTTCAAGGAAGGCGTTTCGCCGTCGCAGGCACGCATCCAGGACGTGATCCGCGAAGGCCAGGAAATGCTGGTTCAGGTCGAGAAGGAGGAACGCGGCAACAAGGGCGCTGCGCTGACCACCTTCATTTCGCTGGCTGGCCGCTACCTGGTGCTGATGCCGAACAATCCGCGCGGAGGAGGAGTCAGCCGACGCATCGAGGGCGACGACCGCCAGGAGCTGCGCGAGACGATGGAGCAGCTCAAGTACCCGGACGGCATGAGCCTGATCGCGCGCACCGCGGGCATCGGGCGCAGCGCCGAAGAACTGCAGTGGGACCTGAACTACCTGCTCAAGCTGTGGGGTGCGATCGAGGAAGCCGGAAGCTCGCAAAAAGGCGCGTTCCTGATCTACCAGGAGTCTTCGCTGGTCATTCGAGCGATCCGCGATTACTTCACCAGCGACATCGGCGAGATCCTGATCGACACCCAGGACATCTACGACCAGGCCCACCAGTTCATGGCCCACGTGATGCCCGACAACGTCGGCCGGGTCAAGCGCTATCGCGATGACTTGCCGCTGTTCTCGCGTTTCCAGATCGAGCACCAGATCGAAACCGCATACTCGCGCACGGTGAACCTGCCGTCGGGCGGAGCGATCGTCATCGACCACACCGAGGCGCTGGTGGCGGTCGACGTCAACTCGGCGCGTGCCACCCGCGGCACCGCGATCGAGGATACGGCGTTGCGCACCAACCTGGAGGCCGCCGAAGAGATCGCGCGCCAGATGCGGCTGCGCGACCTCGGCGGACTGATCGTGATGGACTTCATCGACATGGATGAAGCGAAGAACCAGCGTGCGGTCGAGGACCGGCTGCGCGACTGCCTGCGCCAGGACCGCGCGCGGGTGCAGACGAGCAAGATTTCCAAGTTCGGCCTGCTCGAGGTCTCGCGCCAGCGGCTGCGCCCGGCGCTGTCCGAAGGCGCCTACGTGACCTGCCCGCGCTGCAACGGCACCGGCCACATCCGCGACACCGATTCCAGCGCGCTGCAGATCCTGCGCATCATCCAGGAAGAGGCGATGAAGGAAGGCACCGCGGCGGTGCACGTGCAGGTGCCGGTCGAGGTCGCATCGTTCCTGCTGAACGAAAAACGCGCCGAGATCACGAAGATCGAGCTGCGCCAGCGAGTCTCGGTCCTGCTGGCGCCGAACAAGCAGCTGGAAACTCCGAACTACAAGCTCGAGCGCCTGAAACACGACGACCCCAGGCTCGACAATCTGCCCGCCAGCTACCGCATGGCCGAGGAGCTCGAGCAGGAAACCACCATCCTGCGCCGCAACAAGGACGAGCGCCCGCGCCAGGAAGCCCTGGTGCGCGGCGTCACGCCCGAAGGCCCGGCGCCCAGCGCCGCGGTCGCCGAGCCCGCTCCGGCAGCAGTGGCGCCCGCGCCCCCGGTGCAAGCCGAGCCGCCTGCCAGTGGTGGTCTGTTCGGCTGGTTGCGCAAGGTCTTCGGTGCCGAAGCCTCGACCGCGCCTGCCGCGCCCGCTCCTTCATCGGCAGCGACTGCCGCAGCGCCTCGAGCCAACGGCGGCAACGGCGAAGCGGCGTCGACCTCGCGTGGGGGTCGCCGCGGCCGCGGCCGCGGTGAGCGTCGCGATACGCCCGAATCGCGACGCACCGGTGACGCGTCGAAACCGGTCAAGGCCGACGGTGCCGCCGAATCGTCGAAGCAACGTCGCGGCGAGCGTGGCCCGCGCGCTGAAAATGCCGAACGGCCGCAGCGTGCCGAGCGCCCGGAACGTGCCGAACGCCCGGAGCGTGCCGAACGCACGGAGCGTGCCGAACGCACGGAGCGCGCCGAACGCACGGAGCGCGCCGAACGCACGGAGCGCGCCGAACGCACGGAGCGCGCCGAACGCCCGGAACGCGCCGAACGCCCGGAACGCGCCGAACGCACGGAGCGTGCCGAACGCACGGAACGTGCCGAACGCACGGAACGTGCCGAACGCCCGGAGCGCGCCGAACGCCCGGAGCGCGCCGAACGCCCGGAACGTGCCGAACGCACGGAGCGCGCCGAACACCCGGAACGCGCTGAATCCGCCGAGCGGTCCGAACGCGCAGCGCCCCGCGATCGAGCGCAGGGCGACGAAAAATTGGACACCTGGGAAAGTTTCGGGCTGACGCTTCCGGAAGCCGCGGCTGCCGAATCCGAAGGCACGCTTGCGCCTGACGCAACGCAGGCCGGCGCCGCAACGGACGCGAGCGCGTCGACCGACGGCGAAGTCACGCGCAGCCGCCGTCGCCGTCGCCGCGGTGGTCGCGGACGCGGAGCCGCCGAACTCGGCGCCGGCGGAGAAGCCGAAGCCGACAGCTCCGAGCCGGGCGCCGAGGCGCCTGCGGTCGAGCCGCAGACGCCGGAAGTCGCGCGGCATGAAGCGTTCGGGATGGACGTCACGCCGCCGAGCGCCGAAGCCGTGTTCGCCGCGCCAGCGCCAGCGACATCGGCGTCGCTGGACGCTGCGCCGGCTGCGCCGGCGGAAGCCGAGCCGCTGGTTGCTGCAGCCACGCCTGTCGAGACCACGCCTGTCGAGACTACGGCTGTCGAGCCCGCGCCGGTCGAGACCACGCCGGTCGAGACCACGCCGGTCGAGCCCGCGCCGGTCGAGCCCGCGCCGCTCGAGCCCGCGCCCGTCGCGCCCGCGGCAGTGCCGCGGACCGCAGCTCAGCAGCCGGAAGCCGCGGCCTCGAGCCTGCTGGTCGAAGAGC
>JAJZEB010000009.1 GCA_021805805.1 Pseudomonadota bacterium
GACCCTGGAGCCGCGGCTTTACTACCTGTACACGCCGTACCGCGACCAGCAGAATCTGCCGAATTTCGACAGCGCCCCGCTCGGGCTGAATCTGGCCTCGATCTACACCGACAACCTGTTCTCGGGCAACGACCGCATCGCCGACGCCAGTGACCTGACCGCCGGCGCCACGACCAGGCTGCTCGACGCGCACACCGGCGCCGAATACGCGCGCCTGACCGTGGCCCAACGCGTGCTGCTGCGCCGGCAGCGCGTCACGCTGACCGGAACGCCGGTACCGTCCGGGCTCAACGACACCTTCGCGCTGGCCAGCGTGGCCTTCGATCCGCACTGGAACGCCACCGCCGGGATCGACTACAACCTGAGCGGCGCGCAGCTGGTGCAGGGCCAGTTCGGAGCGTTCTGGCACCCGAGCTCGTTCCACACCCTGAGCGTGTCGTACCAGATCCAGAGCGCCACGGCGACACAGATCGCGCTCAAGTACGTCAACGCAGCGTGGCAGTGGCGAATGTCGGGTCGCTGGTATTCGGTCGGTCAGGCCAACTACAGCATCCAGGACAAGCAGATCAACAGCAGCCTGTTCGGATTCGAATACGACGGCGGCTGCTGGGTCGGCCGCTTCGTCCTCCAGCGCAACGCGCTGACCACCGCCACCGCGACCACGCGGGTGCTGTTCCAGCTCGAACTCACCGGCCTGTCCAGGCTGGGAATCAACCCGCTGAGCGCGCTGGAGCAAAATATTCCCGGATATCAATTGTTGAACCAACCGTCGTCCCCACCGAGCCGTTATGCGAATTACGAATAAACGCCTACCCGTCGCTGCGCTCGCGCTGATCCTGCTCGGGACAACAGCAGCTGCGCAAGGCCTGCAACTGTCGACTTCGACGGCTTCCCCGGCCGGCCTGACCGCGACGCCTCCCGAGCCCGCGGCGCCTCCCGAGCCCGCGGCGCCTCCCGACCGCGACGGCATCGCGGCCGTGGTCGACAAGCAGGTCATCACCGACTACGACCTCGCGCTGCGGGTGCGCGCGGCGGCCGCGCAGCTCTCCGCGAGGGGCGAAACGATGCCGGCAAAGGAATTGCGCGCCGAAGTCCTCAACGACATGATCAACCAGCTCGCGCTTGCGCAGTTCGCGCACGACAGCGGAATCGAAGTCGGCGACGATACGCTGAACATGGCCTTGAAGCAGACTGCCGAGAACTACAAGCTCGACGTCGCCGAACTGCGCCGTCAGGTCGAGTCCCAGGGAATGAGCTGGGACCAGTACAAGGACCAGCTGCGGCGTGAGATCCTGATCGCCCGGCTGCGTCAGCGCGACGTCGCGTCGCGGGTGAAGGTCAGCGACCAGGAGGTCGACGACTACCTGGCGCGGCAGGCGCGCCAGCAGCAGGCGCCGCAAGGCAAGCTGACGCTGGCGCAGATCTTCATCCCGCTGCCGTCGCATCCGAGCGCGGCGCAGGTCGCTTCCGCGCGCGCGCGCATCGACGCGGCGCTTGCGCTGTTGCGCCAGGGCCATGCGTTCGCCGAGGTCGCGCGGCTCGATTCCGAAGGCGCCGAAGCGCGCGATGGCGGACTGCTCGGATCCCGCGACGCGTCCCAGTGGCCCGACCTGTTCGTGTCCGCGGTCCGCGGGCTGCGTCCCGGTCAGGTCAGCGACGTGATCCGCAGCTCGGCCGGTTTCCATATCCTGCAGCTGGTCGCCGAGCCGCAGGCGGCAGCCCCCGCTGCCGAAACCGCGATGCAGGCACACGTGCGCGAGATCGTGCTGCGCATCGACGCCGGGCATCCGCGCGACAGCGTGCTGCACGAACTGCAGCAGGTGCGCGACGCCGTGATTCAGGGCAAGGTGACCTTCTCGGCGAAGGCGCGCGAGATTTCGCAGAACATCGGCAGCGCGGGCAAGGGCGGAGACATCGGCTGGGTGCTTCCGGGCGAACTCCCGCCTGCGCTCGACACCGCGCTGGACCACCTGAACCCGGGTCAGCTGTCGGAGCCGATCGCGCTGCCCGACAGCGCCGTGCTGCTGCAGCTGGTCGACCGCCGCGAACACGCTCTGGACGCTCGCCAGCGGCGTGCGGTGGCCCGCAACATTCTGCTGCAACGCAAGCTGCAGAAGGAATTCGCCGAATTCGTGCAGGAAGTGCGCGCGCGCACTTACGTGCGATTGGCGAGCCCGCAATCCTGAGCGTGCGCGCGATCGGAGCATGAAAGACGCGCACAGGGCGCCGACACGAATCGGCGGCCACACGCTGCGCAAGCGCTTCGGGCAGCATTTCCTGCGCGATGCCGCTGTCATCGACGCGCTGGTCGCTGCGATCGATCCTCGCCCGGGCGAGAACCTGGTCGAGATCGGCCCGGGGCTCGGCGCATTGAGCCTGCCGCTGCTGCAGCGCGCCCGGCGGCTGACGGTGGTCGAGCTCGATCGCGACCTCGCCGCGCGCTGGCGCGCGCGCGATGACGTCACGGTGGTCGAGGGTGACGCGTTGCGCGTGGACTTCGCGGCGTTGGGGCCCGAACTGCGCCTGGTCGGCAACCTGCCGTACAACGTGTCCACGCCGCTTCTGCTGCATTTGCTCGAATCCGCCGATGGAATCATCGACCAGCATTTCATGCTGCAGAAGGAAGTCGTCGACCGCATGACCGCGCCCCCGGCCTGCGCCGCTTACGGGCGGCTCTCGGTGCTGCTGCAGTGGCGCTATGCCATGGACGCGCTGTTCGACGTGCCGCCGCAGGCGTTTTCACCGCCGCCGCGCGTGGTGTCCGCCGTGGTGCGGATGCGTCCGCGCCCGCTGTCGCAGCTGCGCGCGGTCGACCCCGCGCTGCTCGGACAGGTGACCGCGGCGGCGTTTTCGCAGCGCCGCAAGCTGTTGCGCCATGCGCTGGGGCCTTGGCTGCAGGCGCGCGGCTACTGCGGCGATTTCGACCTGCAGCGCCGCGCCGAAGAGGTCAGCGTCGACGCGTACGTCGAATTGGCGTGCGCGCTGCGCTGATGCTCGGCGCGCTCAGGCCGCTTCGGCCAACCAGGCGCCGTACCACGGCGCGCACCGCACGCGCTGATGGCCGCCGAAGCGCATCAATCCCGGTACTGCTTCGCCCCGCATCGCCACCCGGGCTGGCGTGCGGGTCACAGAAAAGAATAGAAGACCCTGAACTCGACTCCGTGCTCGTACCAGAAATCGGCCGCGTCGCGGAACACGTCGAGCAGGGTTTCGCGCGCTTCCTTGTCGAAGCGCTGCGTCACCGGCAGCTGTTCGAGCACGATGACGAAACCCGGCTGCGGCCCGGCCGACGCGATCATGTCGGTCATGCAGTCGCGCAAGGCGTCGAAGTTCTTGCCGAAATGTTTCGGAAACAGGAAACTGCGCGCGATGTTCTCGAGCACTTCCTGCTTCGTCGTCGCCTCGGCGACGTTGGCGTAAAGGAAATGCTGCTGCGCGTCCTGCGCTGCGGCCAACAACGCCGGCACACGAAAAGCGCGAATCGATTGGACAATGTTCGGCCGCAGCGAGCTGAGGTTGACGCCGCCCTCTGCCTCGCTGATCGATGGCGTTGAAACTTGCGTAGTGATCATCGGTGTAATAGCAAGGATCGGGGAGCCGCTTCGGCCCCCCGCAAACAATTCGTCGTGCTCCCCGGATACGACCACCTGCTGGCGGCAAGGTGCGATCGTGGCCCGCTCCTTGCAGGCCGCATGGCTTCGCCGCTGCGGGCAGCGGCGCGCGTCGCGCTCCGTCCGCTCGGCAACCATGGCTTGTGCTGTTGTTGTTCGATGCGCACGGCGAACCGGTACACGGATACGGATACGGATCTCTCGAGGAAACGCCGGGCCTTCCCCAGTTCCCACGGCGCACCCGCGCCGTCGCGGGTGCGCGACAGTCGCTTGAGGAGATCAACGGGACTCAGCGCCTGGACGCACCGCGCGCATTGCGGCGCGCCAAATCCGTAGGGTATTGGAAAACGGGCTCGAAAGCAAGTTTTCCGCCTATTTTTTGAGCAATAGGAATCCGTGAAGTGAGCAAGCACTTCACGAACATGGCGCGATTTGAATGGATATAAAACCGCGTTCTGACAATTAGGCCGAATCGCAATCCAACAGCTTCTGCCCCCCGGTCAGCGCGCGGCGTTCGCGTCCATCACCGTCAATGCCGTCATGTTGACGATGCGGCGCACCGTGCTCGACGGAGTCAGGATCGTCACCGGCCTGGCCGCGCCGAGCAGGACCGGCCCGATCGCGACGTTGTTGCTGGCAGCCGTTTTCAGCAGGTTGTACGCAATGTTGGCAGCGTCCAGGTTCGGGAACACGAGCAGGTTGGCCTCGCCGACCAGGGTGTGCTGCGGCATCAGGCTCGCGCGCAGCGACGGGTCCAGCGCGCAGTCCCCGTGCATTTCGCCTTCGACCTCGAGCTCGGGCGCGCGCGCGTGCAGCAGATCGAGCGCCTCGCGCATCTTCAACGCGCTGGGCGCGTTGCTGGAGCCGAAGTTCGAGTGCGACAGCAGCGCGACTTTCGGGATCAGGCCGAGACGACGCATCTCCTCGGCCGCCATCAAGGTGATCTCGGCGACTTCCTCGGCAGTCGGATCGAGGTTGACGTGGGTGTCGACCAGCATGAGCTGGCGCCCGGGAAGCAGCAGCCCGTTCATCGCCGCGTAGACCTTCGCGCCGGCCCGGCGACCGATGACCAGATCGATGTAGTGCAGGTGCAGGTGGGTATTGCCCCAGGTGCCGCAGATCAGTCCGTCGGCTTCGCCCTTGTGCACCATCATGCTGGAGATCAGCGTCAGGCGCCGCCGCATCTCGATTTTCGCGAATTCGGGCGTGATTCCCTTGCGTCCGGCCAACTGCTGGTACGTCTGCCAGTAGTCGCGGTACCGTTCGTCGTAGTCGGTGTTGACGACTTCGTAGTCGTGGCCCTCGCGCAGCCGCAGTCCGAAACGCTCGATGCGCTGCGCGATCACCGCCGGCCGCCCGACCAGGATCGGCCGCGCCAGCTGCTCGTCGACCACCACGCGCACCGCGCGCAGCACCCGCTCGTCCTCGCCCTCGGCGTAGACGATGCGCTTCTTCGCTGCGTGGCGCGCGATCGAGAACACCGGGCGCATCATCGCTCCGGACTGGTAGACGAACTGCTGCAGCTGCTCGCGGTACGCTTCCAGATCGGCGATCGGCCGCGTCGCCACGCCGTCGGCGGCGGCCGCGCGCGCCACCGCCGGAGCGATATGCAGGATCAGCCTCGGGTCGAACGGCTTCGGAATCAGGTACTCGGGGCCGAACGCGGGCACCTGCCCGCCGTAGGCCGCGGCGACGACGTCGCTCTGCTCGATCTGCGCCAGCTCGGCGATCGCGCGCACCGTGGCGATTTCCATCCCGGTGGTGATCGTCGTGGCGCCGCAGTCGAGCGCGCCGCGGAAGATGTACGGAAAGCAAAGGACGTTGTTGACCTGGTTCGGGTAGTCCGAGCGACCGGTGGCGATCACCGCGTCGCCGCGCACGGCCATGACCTCTTCGGGCAGGATCTCGGGAGTCGGGTTGGCCAGCGCCAGGATCAGCGGGCGCGGCGCCATGCGCGCCACCATGTCGGCCTTGAGCACGCCGCCGGCGGACAAGCCGAGGAAGATGTCGGCGTCGCCGATGACGTCGGACAGCGTGCGCGCATCGGTGGCCTGCGCGTAGCGCGCCTTGTCGGGATCCATCAGCTCGGTGCGCCCGGCATGGACCACGCCGGCCAGATCGGCGACCCAGATGTGCGCGCGCGGCAATCCGAGTTCCTCGAGCAGGCGCAGGCAGGCCAGCGCCGCGGCGCCGGCGCCCGAACACACCAGCTTGACGTCGGCGATGTCCTTGCCGAGGACCTTCAGGCCGTTGAGCACGGCGGCGCCGACGATGATCGCGGTGCCGTGCTGGTCGTCGTGGAACACGGGAATGCGCATGCGTCCGCGCAGCTCGCGTTCGACGCGGAAGCATTCCGGCGCCTTGATGTCTTCCAGGTTGATTCCGCCGAAGGTCGGCTCCAGCGCAGCGACGATCTCGATCAGCCGCGCCGGGTCCTTTTCATTGACCTCGATGTCGAACACGTCGATGTTGGCGAATTTCTTGAACAGCACCGCCTTGCCTTCCATCACCGGCTTGGCCGCCAGCGGGCCGATGTCGCCCAGGCCGAGCACGGCGGTGCCGTTGGTGACCACGCCCACCAGGTTGCTGCGCGCGGTGAAGCGCGCGGCATTGGTCGGGTCGGCGACGATGTCCTCGCACGCCGCAGCGACCCCCGGCGAGTAGGCCAGCGCCAGGTCGCGCTGGTTGCTCAGCTGCTTGGTCGGCGCCACGCTGATCTTGCCGGGCTGCGGAAATTCGTGGTACTCAAGAGCGGCGCGGCGCAGCGCGGCCTTGGCGTCGGAAGTCGACATGGTGGTCTCCTGGGAACCTGGGTTTGTTCTGATGATTCGCAGCCGTGTCGTAAGGGACGCGGAAGGATCGATTCTAGTTAGTGTCCGAAGCCGACGCCTTTTCAGCGCGCACCGCGCGACAATAGCCCCATGAGCAAACACCCCGGCGAATTCGAACTGATCGCGCGCTTCTTCACCCGTGCGCCGAGCCGGGCCGTGCTCGGAGTCGGCGACGATGCCGCGCTGCTCGCACCGACTCCGGGAATGCAATGTGCGGTGACCGCCGACATGCTGGTCGAAGGCCGGCACTTCTTCGCCGGAACCGATCCGGAGGCTCTGGGCCACAAGGCGCTCGCGGTGAACCTGTCCGACCTGGCCGCGATGGGCGCCAGGCCCACGGCACTGCTGCTTGCGCTGGCGTTGCCCGAATCCGACTCCGACTGGCTCGCAGCGTTCAGCCGCGGCCTGTTCGCGCTGGCCGAAGCGCGCGACGTCGAGCTGGTCGGCGGCGACACCACGCGCGGACCGCGCACCATCAGCATCACCGCAATCGGCGAGGTTCCGCCGGGGCAGGCGCTGCGCCGCGACGCGGCGCGCGCGGGCGACGCAGTGTGGGTCTCGGGCAGCCCGGGCGACGCGCGATTGGCGTTGGGGCACTTGCGCGGCGAGTGGCGGTTGCCTGAATTCGACTCCGCACTGCGCGCGCGGCTGGAGCGGCCGACCCCGCGCGTGGCCCTGGGGCTGGCGCTGCGCGGCGTCGCGAACGCCGCGATCGACGTCTCCGACGGCCTGCTCGGAGATCTCGGCCACGTGCTGCGTGCCAGCGGCGTCGGCGCCGAGCTGCAGGTCGACGCGATCCCGACCTCGGCCGCGCTGGCCGCGCAGCCCACGCTGCGGCGCCGCACCTGCCAGCTCGCCGGCGGCGACGACTACGAACTGCTGTTCACTGCACCGCAATCGGCGCACGGTGCGGTGCTGCGCGCCGCGGCCGCCGCGGCGACACCGGTGGCGCGAATCGGCAGCATCACCGCAGCAGCCGGGCTGCGCCTGCTCGACGCGACCGGCAACGCGTGGCCCGACGCCGACGTGGACGCCTTGGGCGGCTTCGACCATTTCCGCTCGCGATGACCGCGCCGCCGCGCGCCGGCTGGCGCCTCATCCTGCGCGACCCGCTGCACCTGATCGCGGTGGGTTTCGGTACCGGGCTGGCGCCGCGCGCGCCCGGCACCGCCGGGTCGCTGCTGGGCTGGGCCAGCTATCTGCTGCTGCTGCGCTGGCTGCCGCCGCAGGCCTGGGGCCTGCTGCTGTTCGTCGCGTTCAGCGCCGGCGTCTGGCTGTGCGGACGCACCGCACGCGAGCTGGGCAGCGACGATCCGTCGGCCGTGGTGTGGGACGAGATCGTCGCCGTCTGGCTGGTGCTGTGGCTGCTGCAGCCGGCCCCCGGAGTTCCCGCCGTGTGGTGGCTTCAGGCGCTGGGCTTCGTGCTGTTTCGCGTATTCGACGCCGTCAAGCGCGGGCCGGTCGGCTGGGCCGACCGCAATGTCAAGGGCGGGCTCGGAATCATGTTCGACGATCTGGTCGCCGCGGTACTGACGCTGGCGGTGCTGTTCGGCGCGCTGCTCGCGATGGCCTGGATCCAGCGCCATGGCGCCTGACGCGCCCGACTGGGACGCGCTGCTCGACGCGGCGCGCGCGCTGCGCGCTGCGCTGGCCGCCGGGCGCATGGTGGCTTGCGCCGAGTCGTGCACCGGGGGCCTGGCTGCGGCTGCGATCACCGCGCTGCCCGGATCCAGCGCGTGGTTCGAGCGCGGAGTCGTGACCTACAGCGACCGCGCCAAGCACGAACTGCTCGGCGTCGACACGGATCTGCTGCGGCGCTGCGGCGCGGTCAGCGAGGAAGTGGCGCGCGCGATGGCCAGCGGACTGCTGCGCGTCGCTCCGGTCGACGCTGCGCTGTCGATCACCGGCATTGCCGGCCCCGATGGCGGAAGCGCCGACAAACCGGTAGGGTTGGTTTGGTTCGGCTGGGCATGGCGCGACTCCGGCGGCATGCAGGTGCACGCGCAAAGCCGGGTCTGGAGCGGCGACCGCAGCGCCGTGCGCATGGCCTCGGCCCAGCATGCGCTGCTGGGTCTGGCGCTGCGGCTGGCGCCGCCGGCGCGCTGAGCGACGCCGGGTCCGGGCCCTGCTCAGCCTTGCGGCGGCGCGGTGTCGCGGAACGACGCTCGCTGCATCAGCCGTTCGTACAGCTTGTCCAGGTTCGGGTAGTCGCCGCGCCAGTCGATTTCGGGAAAGCGAAACGCCACGTAGCCCAATGCCGAACCGACCGCGATGTCGGCCAGACTCAGATGGTTGCCACACAGCCAGGTCGATTCGCCCAGGCCGACCGACATCGCCTTGAGCGCGCCGTGGATCTTCGCCAGCTGGCGGTCGACCCAGGACTGGCTGCGTTGCTGCGCTGCGCGCCCGGGCCAGGTCTGTTCCAGGCGCGCGGTCGCCGCGGCGTCCATGGTGCCGTCGGCCAGCGCCTCCCAGGTCCGCACCTCGGCACGCTCGCGGCCGCTGGCCGGGATCAGCCGGCCGACCGGGGTCAGGGTGTCGACGTACTCGACGATGACACGCGAATCGTAGATGACGCCCCCGTCTTCCATCACCAGGCACGGCACCTTGCCCAGGGGATTGAATCCGCCGATCTGCGCCTGCGGCCCCCAGACGTCGTCCTCGACGAATTTGTACTCGATCTTCTTCTCGGCCATCACGACGCGAGCCTTGCGGACGTAGGGGCTTGTAAGCGATCCGATGAGTTTCATGACCGTGCTTTTGAAATGCGGCGAAGCAGTATAGAACGCGAAAGCGGGTCGGCGCTGCGCGCCTATTCCTACAATGATGGCATGAAAACACCGACCGCCTCCGCTTCGCCGACTCAGCTTTCGGCACTGTCGCCGCTGGACGGCCGCTACGCGGCCAAGCTCGACCCGCTGCGCCCGCACCTGTCCGAGAGCGCGCTGATGCGCTGCCGGGTGCAGGTCGAGATCGAATGGCTGATCGCGCTGTCCGAAGCCGGACTGCCCGAGCTGCTCCCGATCGAGCCGGCGTTGCAGGCCGAACTGCGGCGCCTGGTGGAGGACTTCGACGAAAGCGACGCGCAAGCCATCAAGGCCATCGAGCGGATCACCAACCACGACGTCAAAGCGGTCGAGTACTGGATCAAGGAGCGCCTGAACGCCTGGCCCGAACTTTCCCGCAGCAGCGAATTCGTCCACTTCGCGTGCACTTCGGAAGATATCAACAACACAGCGCACGGACTCATGCTCGGCGGCGCGCGCGGCAAGGTTCTGCTGCCGGCGATGCGCGCCGTGCTGCGTCGCCTCAAGCAGCTGGCGCGTGAGCTGGCCGATGCGCCGATGCTGTCGCGTACCCACGGCCAGACCGCCAGCCCGACGACGCTGGGCAAGGAAATGGGCAACGTCGCGGCCAGGCTGCAGCGCGCGATCGAGGCTGTCGAAGCGGTCGAGCTGACGGCCAAGATGAATGGCGCGGTCGGCAACTACAACGCGCATCTGGCCGCCTACCCGGACGTCGATTGGGAGTCGCTCGCGCGCCACGTCGTCGAGCAGCGCCTGGGCCTGCGCTTCAACCCGTACACCATCCAGATCGAGCCGCACGATGCGATGGCCGAACTGTTCGACGCCGTGGCGCGGCTCAACACCGTGCTGCTGGACTTGAACCGGGACGTCTGGGGCTATATCTCGTGGGGCTATTTCAAGCAGCGCACCAAGGCTGGCGAAATCGGCTCGTCGACGATGCCGCACAAGGTCAACCCGATCGATTTCGAGAACTCCGAAGGCAATCTCGGACTGGCCAACGCGCTGCTGCGCCACCTGAGCGACAAGCTGCCGGTGTCGCGATTCCAGCGCGACCTGACCGACTCGACGGTGCTGCGCAATATGGGCGTGGCGCTCGGCTACGGGCTGCTCGCCTACGACAGCCTGCAGCGGGGGCTGGACAAGCTCGAGCCGAATCCGCAGGCGCTGGCCGCCGATCTCGATGCGGCGTGGGAAGTGCTCGCCGAACCGGTGCAGACCGTGATGCGCCGTCACGGACTGCCCAATCCGTACGAACAGCTCAAGGAACTCACCCGCGGCAAGGCGATCACACGGGAATCGATGCGCGCGTTCATCAAGACCCTGCCGCTGCCCGACGCCGACAAGACCAGGCTGCTGGAGTTGACCCCGGCGGGCTATACGGGCAAGGCGGCCGAGCTGGCGCGGCGCATCGGCGAGGACGATACTGCCTGACGCCTCCCCGAACCGACCGCGAGGACCGCCCCGATGCTCAAACTGCTGATCAAGTGGCTGTTGTCGGCCACCGCGCTGATGGCGCTGGCCTACGTGTACAGCGGCGTGGAGCTGTCCGGTTTCGCTGCCGCGCTCTGGGCCTCGCTGATCATCGGCGCGCTCAACGCGCTGGTGCGGCCGCTGCTCGTCGTGCTGACGCTGCCGATCACGGTGCTGACGCTGGGGTTGTTCCTGTTCATCGTCAACGCCGCGGTATTCGACCTGGCGTCTGCGCTCAGCGTCGGGTTCCATGTGCGCAGCTTCGGCGCGGCGCTGATCGGTTCGCTGCTGTACAGCGGCGCGGGAATGCTGATCGACAGCGCGCTCGAGGGGCTTTCGCTCGGCCAGCGGCGTCGCTGACGGCGCGCAGCGTTCAGCGCGCTGCGGTCGACGCGCGCTCAGCGCGCATGCGCGGCCGCGATCCGCATCAGCGCGGCAACACGTTCGTCGGTCGACGGATGGGTCGAGAAAAGCCGCGCGATCGCGTTGCCGTGCAGCGGGTTGACGATCATCATCTGCGCGGTCGCCGGGTGCTCCTCGGCGATCGCGAACGGCGCGCCGTGCTGCGCCAGCGCCTCGATGCGCCGCAAGGCGGCGGCGAGCGCCACCGGATCGCCGGTCAACTCGGCGGCGCCGCGATCGGCCTCGAATTCGCGGGCGCGCGAAATCGCCATCTGGATCAGCCCGGCCGCCAGCGGGGCGAGGACCGCCAGCGCGATCGCGGCGATCGGGTTGGCCCCGCGTCCCTCGCTGTCGCGGCTTCCGAACAGCAGCGCGAAGTTCGCCAGCGCCGCGATCGCGCCGGCCATCGTCGCACCGACGGTCGAGATCAGGATGTCGCGATGCCGCACGTGGCTGAGTTCGTGCGCCATCACCGCGCGCAGGCCGCGCGCGTCGAGCGCACCCAGCAGACCGCTGGTCGCTGCGACCGCCGCGTGGCGCGGACCCCGCCCGGTGGCGAATGCGTTCGGTGCCGCCTCGTCAATCAGGTAGACCCGCGGCATCGGCATCCCGGCGCGCTGCACCAGTTCGTGCACGATGCCGTAGAACTCCGGCGCGCTGCGCGCGTCGACTTCGCGCGCGTCGTACATGCGCAGCACCAGCGCATCGGAAAACCAGTAGCTGAACACGTTGCCCGCAGCGGCGAACGCCAACGCCAGCAACATCCCCTGGCGGCCGCCGAGCAGTCCGCCGAGCGCGACGAACAGCGCGGTGATCGCCGCCATCAGCACCGCTGTCTTCAATAGATTGCGCATCGCCAACTCCTGTGCACTGCTGCCGGTTCGACCTCGGGCGAGGCTGGAACGTTCATCGATTACATTCTGATACCTAAAGGCAACATTGTGGCATGCGCACGGATTTCAAGCCGCGAGCGCAGCGGCAATCCGATCGCAACCCGTACCGCAACCGCCGGCAACCGCCGTCAGTGGGATTCCGGCGCTCCGCCCGGCAGGCGCTGCCCAGGCACCAGTTCGGTGCTGCGCAGGAATTCGGCAGCGTCCAGCGCGCGGCCACCCGGGCGCTGCAGCCGGGTCAACCAGAGGCTGCCATCGCCGCAGGCGATCTCGACACCGCGTGCGTCGGCGCTCAGCACGGTACCCGGCGCGCCGCTGCCGCTGCCCAGGCGAGCGCCGTGCACCTTGAACTGCAGACCTTCGGCGCGCGCATGCGCGGCCGGCTGCGGCAGCAGCGCGCGCACGCGGCGCTCGAGCTGCGCCGCCGGCTCGCTCCAGTCGAGCCAGGTCTCGCGTTTGTCGAGCTTGGTCGCGTAGCAGATGCCGTCGTTCGGCTGCGCGGTCGGCTCGGCGACGCCTGCTGCGACATCGTCGAGCACTTGCAGCAGCAGCTCCGCACCAAGCGCTGCCAGACGGTCGTGCAAGGTTCCCGCGGTTTCCTCGGCGGACAGTTCGACTTCCGCCATGCGGTAGACCGGCCCGGTGTCGAGCCCGGAGTCCATCTGCATGATGCTGACTCCGCTTTGCGCGTCCCCGGCGGCGATCGCGCGCTGGATCGGCGCCGCGCCGCGCCAGCGCGGAAGCAGCGAGGCGTGGACATTGATGCAGCCCAGGCGTGGACGCTCGAGCACCCACGCCGGCAGAAGCAGCCCGTACGCGACCACCACGAGCACGTCGGCGTCGGCCGCGTCGAGCGCGTCGCGCGCCGCGGCCGCATCGTCGCCCCAGCGCCCATCCAGGCGCAGGCCGCGCGGCTGCGCCAGCGTCAACCCGTGGCCGGCAGCGACCTGCTTGACCGCGCTGGGCTGCAGGCGCATGCCGCGCCCGGCAGGCCGGTCCGGCTGGGTCAGCACCAGCGCGACCCGATGGCCGCGCGCGAGCAGCGCGCGCAATGCCACCGCGGCGAACTCCGGCGTGCCGGCGAAAGCCACGCGCAGCGGCTGCGCAGCGGTCATCGACGCACCCTCGGTCGCTGCGCTCACGCCGCCTCGCCGGCCTCGCGCTGGCGCTTGAGCATCTTGGCCTTGATCCGGTTGCGCTTGAGCGGCGACAGGTAGTCGACGAAGACCTTGCCCAGCAAATGGTCCATTTCGTGCTGCAGGCACACCGCGAGCAAACCGTCGGCGTCGAGTTCGAAGGCCTCGCCTCGCGCATTCAGCGCTCGCACCCGAATCCGGTCGGGACGCACGACCTTGTCGTAGATGCCGGGCAGCGACAGGCAGCCCTCTTCCCACTCCTTGCTGTCGAGACTGCGCTCGACGATTTCCGGATTGATCAGCACCAGCGGCTGGTCGCGCTCCTCGGATGCGTCGGCGACGATGATGCGCTCGTGGATGTCGACCTGCGTGGCAGCCAGCCCGACGCCCTTGGCCTCGTACATCGTCTCGAACATGTCGGCGACGATCGCACGCACCCGCGCGTCGACGTCGGCGACCGGAGCGGCCACCTTGTGCAGCCGCGGATCGGGGTATTGCAATATCGTCAATCGGGACATCTTGGACTCCAGGGCCGGCTCCGGACGCACGGGCGGTGCGCGGCATTCGTGCAACTGCGTTCGCCGCGGGCTTGCGCTTTTCATTGCAGCGACTCGACGTTGTCGCGACAATGTAACAAGCCCATGATGACCGCCGCGCCGCCCAGGCTTTGTTCCTTGCGTTCAGATGGGGTGCCGCGCGCAGTTTGCAAGAAAATCGTTTGCAAGAAAATGCTTGCACCATCTTGACATTCTCTTCCCGAGGCCTGATTCATGCAATTCAAGTGCGTCAAGCTCGCAGCAACCTCGGCCTGCTTCGTGTGCGCGATGGCAGTTGCCAGCGCCACGCCGGCGTTGCCGGGGGGGACGGCACCCGAACTGCACGGCCTGCCCGATTACCCGGTTGCCGCGCAGCAGCGCGCGCGCGCCGAAGCCACCGCGCGCACCGGCGTGCCGCTGTCCGAACTGAGCGCCGGCGCGCCGGCGCGCTACACGGTCAGGCGGGGCGACACGCTGTGGGCGCTGGCTGCGATGTACCTGCGCCGGCCGTGGAACTGGCCCCAGCTGTGGGGCATGAATCTGGCCAGGATCCGCAACCCGCACTGGATCTTCCCCGGCCAGGTGCTCGTGCTGCACGAAGCCGCGGGCCGCGCCTGGCTGTCCGCCGAGGGCAGCGGCGCGCTGCCGACGGTGCGCCTGGAGCCCGGCGTGCGCGTCGAAGCGCTGCCGCCGCCGGGAATCCCGACACTGGATCCGCAAGTCGTCGCGTCGTTCCTCGCCCGGCCGCTGATCATCGAGCCCGAGCAACTCGAGCAAGCGCCGCGCATCGTCGCGCTGGCGTCGCAACGCGCGATGCTGGCTGCTGGCGACCGCGCTTTCGTTCGCGGCCCGCTGGGCGCCGCGACCCACTTCGACGTCTACCGCCCGGCCCGGCCGCTGCGCGAGCCAGCGACAGGCCGCATCATCGCCTGGCAGGCCGTGTACCTCGGGCGCGTCGATCTGACGCACGGTCCGCAGGGTCCGGACGCGGTGGCCACGGTCGACGTGCGTCACGTCGTGCGCGACATGGGAGTCGGCGACCGCCTGATCGCGATGCCGCCGCGCCAGTTCCTCGACTTCACGCCGCACGCACCGGCGCACCCGATCCAGGGCACCATCGTCGCGACCTACGGCGACTTTTCGCTCGCCGGACGCAATAGCGTGGTGGTGATCGACCGCGGCGCGGACAATGGCCTGGAGCGCGGAGACGTGCTGGTGATCGACCAGCCGGCACGCAAGGTCGAGGACCGCACCATGGCCAAGCCGGAGGACATCACGCTGCCTGCGCAGCGCGACGGTGTGCTGATGGTGTTCCGCCTGTTCCACCACGTCGCCTACGGACTGGTGCTGCAGTCGCCCCGCGAAGTGGTGGCCGGCGACACCGTGCGCGCGCCCTGACGCGCATCGCCCGGGGCCGAGGCCACGGGGCTTCGGCAGCGCCCGCCCGGGCCGGACCGCATGGACCGCGACGAACTCACCGCCTGGCTGCGGCTGCTGCGAGCTCCCGGAGTCGGCACCGCAAGCGCGCTGCAGCTGCTGCGCGCCTTCGGCCTGCCCGAGCAGGTGCTGGCGCAGGACGCCGCGACACTGGCGCGGGTCGTACCGCGCGCCGCGGCGCTGGCGCTGCGCGCGCCCGCCAGCGCCGCGCTGCGCGAGCAGGTCGCGCGCACCGAGGACTGGCTGCGCCAGCCGGGCAACCACCTGCTGAGCCTGGCCGACCCGGGATACCCGGCAGCGCTGCTGCAGATTGCCGACCCGCCGCCCTTGCTCTATGCGCGCGGCCGCATCGAGCTGCTGCGCGCGCCGCGGCTGCTCGCGCTGGTCGGAAGCCGCCAGCCCAGCGCGCAAGGCGACGACGACGCCCGCGCCTTCGCCGCCGCGCTGGCTGCCGCCGGGGTCACGCTGGTGTCCGGGCTGGCGCTGGGAATCGATGCCGCAGCGCACCGCGGCGCGCTGCAGTGCGCGGCGCTGCCCGGCGCCGGCTCGACGATCGCGGTTCTGGGTACCGGCTGCGACCGCGTCTACCCGGCCGCAAACCGCGCGCTGGCGCGTTCGATCGCCGCGCAAGGCCTGCTGCTGAGCGAATTCGAGCTTGGCAGCGCAGCGCTGCGCGATCACTTCCCGCGCCGCAACCGGATCATCAGCGGCCTGTGCCGCGGCGTGCTGGTCACCGAAGCGGCGCTGCATTCGGGTTCGCTGATCACCGCGCGGCTGGCCGTCGAGCAAGGTCGCGAGGTGTTCGCGGTGCCTGGTTCGATCCACAACCCGCTGGCGCGCGGCTGCCACCGTCTGCTGCGCGATGGCGCGAAACTGGTCGAGCGGGTCGACGACGTGCTCGACGAATTCGGCTGGGCCGCGCCCAAAGGCGACGGCGGCGCACACGCTTTGCTTGACCTGGTCGGCGAAACCTCAGCGAGCCTGGATGAACTGGCTGCGCGCAGCGGCCGGGACCTGCGCTGGCTCGGCGAGCAGCTGCTCGAACTGGAGCTCCGCGGCGAAGTCGTGCGACTGCCCGCAGGCCGCTACGCACGCGGCCCGCGGGCGTGACCGTGCACACGGCGCGACGCCGCGGCACCGCGCTGCCGCAGGCCGGCGGCCGCACGCGCGCCTTGTGCATAGAATGGGCGCCATGTTCGACGTCCTGATCTACGTGTACGAGACCTACTGGCACCCGGAGGCCTGTCCGGAGCCGGGACAGCTGTCGCGCAAGCTCAGCGCGGCCGGTTTCGAAACCGACGAGATCAGCGACGCGCTCGACTGGCTGCAGGGGCTCGAACGCGCCGCTGCTGCGGCGCGCGGCGTGGGCGCCGCGCGCGGCGATTCGATCCGCCTGTACACCGCCGACGAGCTCGAATGCCTGGGCGTCGACGCAATCGGCTACCTGAATTTCCTCGAATCGGCCGGAACGCTGGAACCGCATCTGCGCGAACTCGTCGTCGAACGTGCGGTAGCCACCGGAATCAAGCAATTGCCGCTGGAACAGCTCAAGACCATCGTCCTGATGGTGTTCTGGCGACTCAACGAGGAACCCGACGCGCTGATTCTCGACGAGCTGTTCGTCGAGACCGACGACCGCGTCGTGCACTGAACGCAGCCGCAGCACCCATCCTGGAGATTCCCAGATGCCACGCCATTTCCGACGCGCCGGCCTCGGCGCCGCGCTCGTCATGCCCCTGTTGCTCGCCGCGTGCGGCGGCGGCAGCCAATACGACGGATCGATCCTCAGCGGCCAGGTCTTGATGAGCGCCGCCAACCCGGTCTACGACGCCGGATACGGCAACGTCTGCGTCTACGCGATCACCTCCGGCCAGGGCAATCCGCTGAACACCACCGTGGTGCCGGCGACCAACACCGGCACGCTGCTGACATCGTCGTGCGTGCCGACCGACGCCAACGGCAATTTCTCGATCGATCTGAGCAGTTTCTACGGCCCGGTGCTGGTGCAGATCGCAGCCGGCAGCTACACCAACGTGGCCACCGGCGGCAGCGCAGCGCTGCCCAACCTGAGCAGCACCAACGCCAGCCTGCAGGCGGTGGCCAACATCGGCGGCGGCGGCACCGTGAACATGGTGGTGACTCCGCTGACGACGATCGCCACGGTCAAGGCCAGCGCGATGAGCGGTGGGCTCAGCGCAGCCGATTACGCTGCCGCGTCGGCCAACGTGGCCGGCCAGTTCCAGCTCGGCAGCCTGAACATCAACTCCGCCCCGGTGGCCGGCGACGCCTACGACAAGGCGCTGTACGGCGTGCAGCAGTACCTGGCCTCGGGGTCGGGAGCGAACGACGACCCGAACGCGAACAATCTGCTGACCTGGAACCTGGGCGCGAGTCAGGTGCAGGCCGATTACACGGCGGCCTACAACCTGATCAACCACAGCAGCGCGAGCTTCAGTTTCAACTGACCAGGCACCGCACACCCCCCGCGTTCCCGGGGGAAAAGGCGTCGCGGACCGCCCGCGGGCAAGTTTAGGCGGCCTGAGAGGTTTTGCAGCGGGCCCGAATCGGGGCACAATTGCCGGATGCAGCCCGCGGCGTCCAGCCGGGGCCCGACCCAAGGTCCGTTTCCGCCCTCGATGCAGTCCCCGCCACCGACCCAGCACGTGCCGCCGCCGCGCGACGACACGTCGCGGGTCATGGCCCGGCTCGCCGCCGGAGGTCTGGCGCTGCTGCTGGCGATGGGCGCGGGAATCGCGTGGAGCCACTGGCAGGACGCCCGCCAGCGCGCTCAGCTGGTGCTTCGCTCCTACGCCGGCATCTACGCCCAGGCCTACGCCACACGGGCGGGCGAGCGGGAGCGGCGATTGCGCGACATCGCCGCCTTGCTGCAGACGACGCCGCAGCCGCTGGGCAAGGCACTGGCGCACGCGCTGCAGGGCTGGCCGCAAGTGCGCAATCTGGAGCTGCTCGGCGCCGACGGCGCGGTGCTGGCGCGTTCGGGCGCGGCGTCGCGTGATCCGGCGCAGGACGGCAGCCTCGACGCCGTGCAGAAGCTCGCCTTGATCGGCTGCTCGGCGTCGTCGTCAACCTGCACCACGCCGCCTGTCCCGGGTCCCGCGGGCAGCCGGCTGACCGCCGACCTGCTGCGCCTGAGCCCGCCGATCGGCAGCGCCGCGTGGCTGGCCGCGGTCCGCGTGCAGCGCGACTCCGCACTGCTTCCCGACCTGCGCGCGGCTTATCCGGACGCCAGCCTGCAACTCGTGCGCAGCGATGGCCGGGTGCAATACGCGTATGCCCCCGCCGCGCAAGGCGCGCGCGCGATGCTCGACGGGCGAATCAGCGCCACGGTGGCGCTGCCGTCGATGCCGCTGACCGTGGTGGTGTCGCTGCCGCGCAGCGTGCTGCTGCGCCAGTGGCTGCGCGAGCTGCTGCCGTACGCGGCGCTGCTGGCGGTGCTCAGCGCGCTGGGCGCGGCGCTGATGGGCCTGGGCGCGCACCGCCTGCGCGGCGCCGAGCGGCAGCGTCGCGAAGCGATGCAGCGGCTGGAGCGCGCGTCGGCGTTCCTGGCCTTCCGTGCCAAGACCAACGAGCTGGTCGCCGGCGCCGGCGACGAGCACGAACTGCTGCAGGCCGTGTGCGAAGCCGCGATCGGAATCTCCGACTTGCGTCTGGCGTGGGTTGGCCGGCCCGACGCCAACGGCCACTGCACGGTGCTGGCCAGCGCCGGCGCGATCGGCTATCTGAACGGCGTCGACATCTCGGTCGACGCCGTGCACCCCGGATCCGGCGGGCCTTTCGGCCGGGCCTGGCGCAGCGGTGCGGCGCAGTTCAATCCGGGGTTCGCCGCCGGCGCCCTGCCGTGGGCCGAGCGCGCCGAGCGCCACGGCTTGCGCGCCAGTGCCGCGCTGCCGATCCGGCGCCGCGACCGCCACGATTCCATCCTGTCGCTGTACTGGGACGACACGATCGACTTCGACTCCGGATTCCGCGCCATCATCGCCGAGGCCGCAGCCGACCTCGGCCGCGGCCTCGAGCGCCTGGACCTGGTCGCCGAGCAGCAGCGGGCGCTGCGCGCGCACGAGCGCCAGGGTGAGTTGATGCGCACGGTCTTTTCGCAGATCGACGTGCTGATCGCGTCGCGCAACGAACAGGATCTGCTCGACACCGCGTGCACCCGACTGCTCGAAGGCGGCCTGTTCGTCGCGGCCTGGATCGGCCAGCCCGACGCCTCCGGCGCGGTGCGCGCGCTGGCCGCCGGCGGCGAAGCGCTCGGAACTCTGGCGCAACATCCGGTGAACCTGAACGAGGTGCCGGACAGCGCGCTGGCGCGGGCCTGGGCCAGCGAATCCAAGGCGATCGAGACCGACCTCCAATCGCCGCTGATCGCGCCGTGGTCGATGTTCACCCTGCCCGACAGCCGGCCCGAAGCGATCACCCTGCCGATCCGCCGTTCCGAGCGCCTGTGGGGCTTGCTCGTGCTGGTCGCGCTCGACGGCGCCGATCTCGACGACATCGTGCAGAACACCTTGTTGCGCACCGCCGAGCTGATCGGCCAGGCGCTGACCGAGATCGACCTCAAGCAGTTGCTGCAGGCGCGCGAATCCGAACAGGCGCACCTGGCGCGCCACGACGCGCTGACCGGGCTGGCGAACCGTCTGGCGCTCGAGCAGCACCTGCCGCGCGCGATCGCGCGCGCCCGCCGCAGCGGCCACCAGCTGGCCATCGGCGTGCTCGACCTCGACGACTTCAAGCCGGTCAACGACAGCTTCGGCCACGCCGCAGGCGACCGGCTGCTGCAGGAGCTGGCGCGGCGACTGCAAGCGCAGCTGCGCGAAATCGACCTGCTGGCTCGGCTCGGCGGCGACGAATTCGTTCTCGTTCTCGACGACATCGACGGACTGCACCCGCGCCAGCAGCTCGCCGGCATCCTGGCGCGCATGCACCGCGCAGTGGAATTGCCGTTCGACCTCGGCGGCGGCGTGCAGGCCGAGGTCGGAATGAGCATGGGCCTGGCCTTGTACCCGGGAGACGGCGACGAGGCCGACCAGCTGCTGCGCCAGGCCGACGCCGCGCTGTATGCGGCCAAATCGGGCAAGGGCCGGCGCGAGCGCTGGTGGCTGCTCAGCGGCGAGCACGTCGACGAGCCCGACGACGAGGAGATCGAACCTTACGGCGCGACCGCCGCCGAACTGCTGGACCGCGCGGGCGACGCCGTGCGCGGGCTGGAGGACGCGTTCATCGACGCGTTCTACCAGAGCCTGGCCGACGACCCGCCCAGCGCGCGCATCATCGACATGCTGTCCGAGCGCGAAGTCGACCACCTGAACGAACAGCAAAGACGCCACCTGCGCCAGCTGCTGTCGCCGACGCTGACGCGGCGCGAACACGAGCATTGCGCACAGCGCCTGGGCCGCACCCACGCCACCGTCGGCGTCGACGGCAGCGCGGTGATGGTCGCGATGAGCCAATACGGCGCCGCGCTGCACCGCGCCACCCAGGGACTGCCGCTGCGCCTGGATGCACGCGTCAAGCTGCAGGCCGTGCTGCAACAGCGGCTGGCGACCGAGTTGCAGTCGACCCAGCGTGGCGGCCTCGAGGTCGAGCACGAGCGGCAGGCGCACCTGACGACCCTCGAAATGGGTCTCGACGGCTGGGAACAGTCGGGCCAGCTGCCGCGCCAGGTGGTCGACCACCTGGCGATGCTGCCTGGAATCTGCGGCGTGGCATGCGGACGTCCGGACGCCGACAACCGCTACGTGCTCGAGTTCGCCGCGGGCAATGCGTCCGCCTACCTGCAGGGCTTGCGCGACGCCGACATCGACCTCGATTTCCAGCGCGCCTCGAGCGAGCCGGCGGGACCGACGCAGCGCGCGTGGAGCAGCGGCGTGATCGCCACCGAGCCGAACGAAGTGCGAGCCCAGACATTCGGCTCGGTCGCACGCCGCTTCGGCGTGCGCAGCACCGCAGCGCTGCCGCTGCTCGATCGCAGCGGCCACGTGCATCAGGTCATCACCCTGCTCGGCCAGTACCCTGGGCAGTTCGACGCGCCCGGCATGCGCCTGTGGATGGAGTCGGTGCAGCACCAGCTCAACCCGGCGTTCCAGCGCGTTCTCGCCGGGCAGGCGCAGCCGATCGCTGCGACACGTCGGGCGCATCTGCACGAATTGCTGTTCGGCAACGGCCTGATCCTGTACGCACAGCCGCTGGTCAACATGGTCTCGGGCGAAATCGACAAGGTCGAGATCCTCGCCCGCCTGCAGGACGGCGAACGCATCCTCGCTCCGGGCGAATTCCTCGAGGCCTTCGGACACCACGAGCTGCGCATCCTGTTCCGCAAGGGAATCGACCAGGCATTGCGCTGGGTGCGCGAGTGGGACGCGCAAGGCCTGCACATCGACACCAGCGTCAATCTGCCGCCCAGCGTTTTGCTCGACCCGGATTGCAGCAGCTGGATCGCGCACGCGCTCGGCGAACATCAGGTCGACGCCAGCCGGCTGTACCTCGAATTGCTCGAGACCTACGAGGACCTGCTCGACGGTGCGCGCCGCGACGCGGCGATCGCCAGCCTGTCGCGGCTCGGCGTGCGCTTGATCATGGACGATCTCGGATCGGGCTACAGCAGTCTGAAGCGCATGCGCAGCCTGCCGTTCCACACCGTGAAGATCGACCAGCAGATCGTGCTGCAGGCGCGAAGCGACCCGGGCAAGACCATCGCCTTCATCGGCGCGCTGGTGCGCATGGCCCAGGGCCTTGGCATGCAGGTGACGATGGAAGGGCTGGAGACTGCTGACCTGATCGAAATGGCGTTGAGCCTGGGCGTCGAGCACGGCCAGGGCTACGCGCTGTCGGCGCCGATGCCGGCCGCCGAACTGCCGCGCTGGGTGCTCGGCTGGCGCTGGGAGCGCGACGCAGGCCGGCCTGCGACCGCGCTCGGCCGCCAGGCGCTGCTGTACGCGCGCGACGTCACGCCGCTGGACTGGACGCGGGTGATCGCATCGCACCAGGGCTACCGCAAAGGCATCGAGCGCACTTTGCGCGGCGAAGGTGTCCCTCTGCAATGGGCCGTCGTGCAGCGCGACGACGCGTGCCTTCTCGGCCGCTGGATGAAGCGCCAGGAATCGACCATCTGGTCCGAGGCACGCCCGCTGTTCGCCAAAGTGCACGAGCTGCATACGCAGTTCCACCACCGCGCCGGCGCGCTGCTCAGGTTGGCGCAGCACGACGGCGACAGCGACGCCGCGCTGCGCGAACTCGACTCCGGCGCGCTGGACCGCACCAGCGACCGGCTGGTGCGCGCGCTGCACCAGCTGAGCTGGACCATGAGCGCCGACGCGGACGCGTCGGAGAGCGCCGAGCCGAGGACTGCGCGGGTCGGCTGAACCGACCGCCTGCACGAGGACGCGATGAAACCGTCGATCGCCCTGCTTGCCGTCTCATGCTGCGCCGCGCTGTGGACGCCGGCGGCGCGCGCGTTCACGGTCTCCAGCAGCTCGCTTCGCGCCGACGGCAGCTTTGCCGCAGCGCAAGCCTACGACCTGCACGGCTGCGGCGGCGCGAACGTGTCGCCGGCGCTGCGCTGGACGCAATCTCCGCCCGGCACGCGTGGCTTCGCGCTGACCCTGTTCGATCGCGATGCGCGCGGTGGCCTCGGCTGGTGGCACTGGGTGGTCGTCGACCTGCCTGCGGGCACCCGCGCGCTTGCCGCCGGAGCTGCGCTTCCGGCCGGGGCCCGCGTCTGGCGCAACAGCTACGGACAGGACGCGTACGGCGGGCCCTGCCCGCCGCGCGGCGACCGCGCGCACCACTACGTGCTGACCGTGTACGCGCTGCCCGACGCCCGCATGCGGCTGCCGCGCGGCGACGACGCGGCGCAGGTCGCCGCTGCGCTGCAGGCCGCGGCGCTGGGCACCGCGCAGCTGGTCGGCACCTACGCCCGCTAGTTAGTCCACTGCGTCAGGGAAATGGCGCAGTGGACTAGCGGCCGAAACGGCTGATCGCCGCCAGGTTGCGCGTGCGGTCGATGCGGTCCTGGCGTCGCCGCGCCTGGTCGAACGCCTCTTCGAACGAGGCCCCCTGGCCCATGACGACGAACACGTCGAGGCCGGCATCCCAGTCGTCGTAACCCACCTGGTAGCGATGGCGGGTATCGAGCCTCGCGCGCAGGCTCTCGAGCTTGCTCCGGTAGTCGCGCGGTCGCGCCTGCTCGAGGCGCTCCATTTCGAGCTGCAGCGCCGCGCGCGCAGCCGCCGACAGGCCATAGCCCGGGCCGCGGTCGACCACCCGCGCACGCGCGCCCCAGAGGCGGCGCGCTTGGTGCAAGGCGATGGATTCGTTCATCTCTGGAAGAGCTCGGTGGGCTTTTGTGCCGATTGTCGACGATTTCGCTTCGGCCGCAACCCCCGGAGTCACCCATCCGTGCGGATCCGTCAGGCACCGGCCGGATTTCCCCCCAACGCCAGGAAAAGCTGCGCCGTATCGCGTTCGCGTGCCGCGCGCGCACGCAGCCAGCCGATGTCGGCGCGCTCGGCTTCGCGCTGCACCCGCAGCAGCTGCAGTCGCCCGACGTCGCCGGCGCGCAACCGCTCCCGCATCAACGCCAGCTCGGCGTGCGCCACGTCGCGCGCGCGCTGGCGCGCGGCCAGCACTTCGGCATCGTGCTGCAGCGCGCGCAAGGCGTCGGCGACCTGGCCGAAGGCGCGCAGCACCGTGGCCTGGTAATGCGCCGCCGCGGCGCGCACCGCCGCACGCGCGGCGCGCGCGCGCGCATGAAGCGCGCCGCCGTCGAAAACCGGCGCGAGCAGCCCGCCGAGCAGGCTCCAGCCGTTGCTGCCGGCGGCGAACAGGGTCCCGAGCTGCGTCGACTGCGGAACGAACGACGCGCTGAGCACGATATGCGGGTAGAGGTCGGCCACCGCCACGCCGAGCTGCGCAGCGGCCGCGTGCAGCTCGGCCCGCGCCAGCAGGATGTCGGGCCGGCTGGCAACGAGTCGGGACGGAAGCACCAGCGGCAACGCGCGTGGCAGATGCAGGGTGTCGAAGGCCATGCGCGGCAGCCGCGCCGCGTCGGGCGGCTCGCCGAGCAACACGGCCAGCGCGTGCCGGGTCGCATCCAGGCGCTGCTCGAGCGCCGGCAGCTGCGCCGCGTCGGCGGCGAGCCGGGCCTGCGCGGCCAGCGGCGCGGCACCGCCGACAGCGCCGAGCGCGCGCGCCCGCCGCAACAGCTGCAGGCGCTGCGTGTCGGCGCGCAGAACCGCGCGCAAGCGCGCGCGCTGCGCGCGCAGCGCAGCCGCATCGATGCTCAGCTCCACCGACTCGGCGCTGACCTCGAGCGCCGCCGCGGCCACGCGTTGTCGCTGCGCTTCGGCCAACGCCTGCCGGCCGCGCAATGCCGCGCGCGCGCCGCCTGCGAGGTCCGGATCCCAGCTCGCGTCCAGGCCGAGCGCGTAATAGGTGAACGGCGGCTGCGGCGCGGAGTTGCCGAAGAACTCGGCGCCGTAGCGCTGGCGGCCGGCGCCTGCCTGCAATTCCAGCCTCGGCGCCAGCGCGCCGTCGGCGGCTGCGACCAGCGCACGTGCTTGCGCCAGCCGTGCGCCGGCCGCGGCCAGGTCGAGGTTGCCGCGCAGCGCGCGCGCCACCACGGCGTCGAGCCCCGGGTTGCGGTACAGCCGCCACCAGGCGCGCTGCACGCGCGCACAGGGAACCAGCCGCTGGTCCGGCTGCGCCGCATCGAAGCGAGGCGCGCGCGCAGTGTAGGCGCGCGCCTGCGGAGTTGCTGGAGTGCGCACGTCGGTTTGCGCGGCGCAGCCGGCGAGCAGCGCAAGGCCGAGCGCGCACGCGCCCAGCGCGGTGCGCGCCAGCGGGCAGCGCGCACGCACATCCGGAGTCGGGCCGCGCAGCGTCATTCGAGCACCCCGTGCAGAGTGCCGTGGTCGTCGCCGGAGCCGTCCTGGCTGCCACCGGAGGGCGCCGCCGCGGCATGTGATCGCGCGCTGCGCAGCAGGACGATCAACGGCAGCGCGGCGAGGCTGAGCAGCATCATCAACTTGAAGTCGTTGTCGTAGGCGATCATCATGGCTTGCTGACCGACCATCGCATCGAGCCGCGGCAGCGCGCCGTGCAGCAGCGCATCCAGCCCGTTGAGCCCGATCCCGTACGGAGTGATCTGCTCGGCGAGTTGTGCGTGCATCGTCTGGCCGCTGCGCACCAGCATGGTTTCGACGAATGAAATGCCGATGCTGCTTCCGACGTTGCGGATCAGGCTGAACATCGCGGTGCCTTCGTTGCGCAGCGCGCCAGGCAGCGTGGCGAAGGTGATGGTGGCCAGCGGGACGTAGACGAAGCCGGTTCCCAAGCCCTGAGCGAGACCCGACCACAGCACCAGGTGGCTGTCCATCTGCAAATAGAAGCCAGTCATCTGCCATGCTGAATACGCCGTGATCGCGAACCCGGCACCGATGATCAGGCGCGCATCGATCCGCCCCATGATGCGGCCGACGACGAACATCGCCACCAACGTTCCGATTCCGCGCGGCGCGGTCAGCAGGCCGGTGAGGACCACCGGGTAGCCGAGCAGGTCCTGCATCAACGACGGCAGCAGCGCCAGGGTCGCGAACAGCACGACTCCGACGATGAAAATGAACACGTTTCCAGTCAGGAAATTGCGATCCTTGAACAGCCCCGGGCTGATGAAGGGATGCTTCGACGTCGTCAGCATGTGCACAACGAACAGGTACAGCGCAAGCAGCGCGACTCCGGCTTCGACGCGGATTTCGGTGGAGCTGAACCAGTCCTTGAGCTGGCCGCGGTCGAGCATCAGCTGCAGTGCGCCGATGGCCAGGCTCAGCGTGGCGAAACCGAAGAAGTCGAACGCGGTGCGACGCGTCGGCGTCTCGCGCATGAACGTGGCCACGCCAAGAAACGACAGGATGCCGAAAGGCACGTTGATGTAGAACACCCAGCGCCAGTCGTAGTTCTGGGTCAGCCAGCCGCCGAGCACCGGGCCGACGATCGGCCCCAGCACCACGCCCATGACCCACAGCGCCATTGCCCGCGCGTGGTTGTGCGGCGGGTTGATGTCGAGCAGCGCGGCCTGTGACATCGGGATCAGCGCGGCGCCGGCGATTCCCTGCAGCAGCCGCGCGGCGACGATCTCGGGCAGGGTCTGCGCCAGCCCGCACAGCGACGAGGCCACCGTGAATCCGACGATCGAGACCAGGAACACCCGGCGCCTGCCGACGCGCCCGGCGAGCCAGCCGCTCAGCGGCGTCATGATCGCCGCGGCAATGATGTACGAGGTCAGCACCCAGGTGATCTGGTCCTGCGTGGTCGACAACGAGCCCTGGATGTCGGGCAGCGCGACGTTGGCGATGGTGTTGTCCAGCGCCTGCATGATCGACGCCAGCATCACCGACAAGGTGATCATGCGCCGATGCGGGTAAGCGTCGGTCGTCATCGACGGGTCTGCGTCCCGTGGCCGAACAGGTGCCGGCGCCAGCCGGTATCGACGCTGACTTCGGCGCTCAGTCCGCTGCGCAGCGTCGGCGGCGGTGCGTCCAGCGCAATGCGCACCGGAAGCCGTTGCACCACCTTGACCCAGTTCCCGGTGGCGTTCTCGGGCGGAAGCACCGAGAACACCGCGCCGGTTCCTGGACTGAAGCTCGCGACATGGCCCTTGAGCACGTCTCCGGGCAGGGCGTCGATGCGCACCCTGGCCGGGTCGCCGACGTGCATGTGCGCGAGTTGATCCTCCTTGAAGTCGGCCACCACCCAGGCATCTGCGGTGCGCACCAGCGCGAACGCGGGCTGCGCCGCGGCCATGTAGCGGCCCGGCTGCAACGCATCGACCCGGGTGACCACGCCGTCGGCAGGTGCGCGCACCACACTGTGCGCCAGGTCCAGCCTCGCCTTCGCGAGTGCTGCGCGCGCCGCCAGCACGGCCGGGTTGCGCTGCCGCGCCGGCCCCAGCGCGGCCAACGCCGCGGCGCGTTGCGCACGCGCCGCGGCGACCCGCTGCACCGCCTGCTGCCACGCGTTCTCGGCCGCGTCGAGCTGCGCCTGCGAGGCGATCGCGGCGCCGGCCAGTCGACGGGTGCGGGCCAGTTCGCTTTGCGCGAAACGCTGCGCCTCGCTCGCGGCGGCCAGATCCGTTGCCGCGCGCGCCGCGTCGGCGCGCAGCACGCGCAGCCGCAACCGTGCCGAGTCGAGCCGCGCCTGCGCCGCGTCGACCGCGATGCGCAATGCATCGTCGTCGAGCCGATACAGCACCTGACCGCGACGCACCTGCGCGTTGTCGCTGACGTCGACCTCGCGTACGCGCCCGCCGATATCGGCGCT
Organism: Pseudomonadota bacterium; assembly: GCA_021805805.1. Classification (GTDB taxonomy): domain Bacteria; phylum Pseudomonadota; class Gammaproteobacteria; order Burkholderiales; family Burkholderiaceae_C; genus Thiomonas_A. Next base: position 27,457 of record JAJZEB010000009.1, read on the forward strand.
GATCGCCACCTGCGCGCAGTGCACGTAGGCGTCGTCGGTGGTCTCGCGTCGGCCGCCGCTGAGGTACAGCCACACGGCTGCACCGCAGGCCACGGCGACTCCGAGCACCATCAGCGGGCCGCGCAGGCGCGCGCGCAGCGCTGCGCGCGCAGCGGATTCGTGTTCAGTCATGGGTCGCTTGGAACGGGCGGGGGATCGGCCGCATCGCACGCGGCCAGGTTGTCGCGCAATTGCGCCAGCACGGCCATGAATGCGTCGCGCCGGGGTGCGTCGACGCCGGAGAACGCTTCGGCGCGGGTCAGCGCCGACAACCGCTTGACCTCATCGAGCACCGGCTCCGCGGCCGCGGTCAGGTGCACGCTGTGCACCCGGCGGTCGTGCCGGCAGACGCGGCGCTCGATCAGGCCGTCGGCCTGCAGGCGGTCGAGCAGCCGCACCACGGCCATCGGCTCGATCGCCGCCAGCTCGGCAAGCCGGGCCTGGCTGATTCCGGGGTGGCGCTCGAGATACGCCAGCACCCGACACGTCGGCAGCGTCAGCTGCACCTCGCGCGCGCGCTGCTCGAACCGCCGCACGTAGCGGCGGCTGACTTCGGCGAGTAGGAAGCCGAACGGGGTCGATGGATCCGGGGACGACACGGGACGGTGGGTGCAGCGCAATTCATCCCGAATGATACCGTATCAACTGATATTAAATGCCCGCACGTTCCGGAATGCGCGGCCCGCCGCGCGCTGCGCAGCCACTGGCGGCCGCTGGCCGTGGTCGGTCTGGGCAACTCGGCGATTCCGTTCACGCTGTTCGCGTACTCGACGCTGCACATCGGCGCCGGGCTCGATTCGATCCTCAACGCGACCACGCCGCTGTGGGCCGCGCTGGTGCTTCGCGCAGGTTACGGAGGTCGCCTGGGCCGCAGCCAGATCGCCGGTCTGCTGCTGGGGCTGCTCGGCGTCGCGGTCCTGGTCGGCACCCAGCTGCAGATGGCGTCGAGCGCGGCGGCGGCGGCCGCGCTCGGCGCCACGCTTTGCTACGGCTTCGCCGTGAACTATGCGCGTCGCCATCTGGCCGGTGTGCCGCCGTACGCCGTGGCGCTGGGTTCGCAGGCCTGGGCCGCTGCGCTGCTGTTCGTGCCGGGCCTGGCGCTGTGGCCGGCGCAGCCGCCCGGCGCGCTGGCCTGGGGCTGCGCGGCGGGCCTGGCGCTGCTGTGCACGGCACTGGCCTACGTGCTGTATTTCCGCCTGATCGCACACGCAGGCGCGACCTTCGCCGCGTCGGTCACCTTCCTGATCCCGCTGTTCGGCGTGCTGTGGGCTGCGCTGTTTCTCGGCGAGCGCGTGACGCCGGGCATGCTCGGCGGCGGCGTCGTGGTGCTGATCGCGATCGGGCTGATCAGCCGCGCGCCTCGCGCCGGCTGACCTGCACCGCGACAGCGACACCGCGGAACCCGAACCTTTGACGCCACGGCGAGTCTGACCCGGCATTTCACGCCCGTTTGACCCCAGGCAAAGGCCGGCGCCGCCAGTCGCGCTGAAATGGGAGTCCGAGCGAATCGATCAGGAGCCCGACATGCATGTCATCGATGCGATCGGCGAGCTGCGCAGCCACACGGTTCTGCGCGCGCTCGACGACGACCAGCTGCGCCGGCTGTTGGCGCACGCCAGCGAACTGAAACTGGCGACAGGAACGACGCTGTTCCACCAGGGCGAACGCGCCGACCGCTTCTACGTGTTGCGCGACGGCACGGTGCAGGTCGGCGTGCCGGCGATCAACGGACCCGAACTCGAGGTGCAGAGCCTGAGCCCGGGCGACGTGATCGGCTGGTCGTGGCTGATCGAACCGTACAGCTGGACCTTCGAGGCGCGCACGACCAGCGACGCCCGCCTGCTGAGCTTCGACGGCAAGGCGATCATCGCCGAATGCAACGAGGATCCGGCGTTCGGTTTCGCGCTGTTCAAGGTGTTCGCCGGCCTGATGTCGACCCGGCTGCAATCCGCGCGCACGCGGATGATGCAGAGCTGGGCTCCGCCCGGCTGGGCCTGATCAACCCGACGCCAGCAGGTGCTCGATTTCGGCAAAGCTTTGCGGGCGCTCGTTCGCGTCGAGCTGCACGCCGAGCCGGCGCCCGATGCGGGTGATCGAGAAAATCCCGCGCACCCGCGGCGTGGCGCCGCGCTCGAGCACCAGCGCGTGCTGCCGCCCGCTGTCATGCAGCGTGGCGACGATGTCGCCGACGCTGGAGTGCTGCACATCGGCGAAGTCGAGAACCTGGACTCGGTCGTGCCGAACCATCACGCGTTCGATCGACACCGCGCCGTGCGCGATTCCGTCCTCGACTGCGATGCGCGTCGGCTTTTCGCCGAGCAGGTCGCGCGCGGTGACCAGCCCGAGCACCGCGTCCTGGGAATCGACCACGAGCAGCAAGCGGACCTGCGCGGCCACCATGCGCTGCTGCGCGGCCTCGACGCTGGCCTGCGGCCCGACCGTGACCGCGCGCACCCGGCGCAGGTCGGTCATCGCGTCGACCGCCGGCGCGTGCATCTCGAGCCGGCCCTCTCGAGCGTGATCGGGCTCGCAGACGCGCGCATCGTGCGGCAACACGGTCGAAGTCAGCTTGCGGTACTGCGTCATTGCATCGTCTCCTTCACGCGCCAGGCGGCGCGGCTCCGGGCCCAAGCATTCTACCATCGGCGGCCACGGTCAACCGGCAGCGTGCCTTGCACGGTCCGGATCATGCGCGCCTGCCTGCGCTTTGCCGACCGTTTGGCTGCGCGCGCCGGCCGCGGGCGCCTGCTCCGTGCCGCAAGCTGCCGATGAAGCCGACCAGCATCCATACAGCCGCGCGGCGCCCGCGCCTGGGCCTTGCGCTGGGAAGCGGCTCGGCCCGCGGCTGGTCGCACGTCGGCGTGATCCGCGCGCTGGAGGCCGCCGGCGTGCGCCCCGACGTGATCTGCGGCAGCTCGGTCGGCGCGCTGATCGGTGCGGTCTACGCGGCCGGCGAACTCGACCGCTTCGAACAGTGGATCCGCGGCCTGCGCTGGCGCTCGGTGCTGGCGCTGCTCGACATGAAAATCGACGGCGGATTGATCGAGGGTTCGCGGCTGGTCGAATTCTTCCGCCGACACTTCGCCGACCCCGGAATCGAGGGCCTGGCGCTGCCATTCGGCTGTGTCGCCACCGACCTGGCCACCGGCGCCGAGGTCTGGCTGCGCGATGGCGCGGTGATCGAGTCGGTGCGCGCCTCGGCCGCGCTGCCCGGACTGCTGACCCCGGTCGAGCGCGACGGCACGCTGCTGGTCGACGGCGGTCTGGTGAATCCGGTTCCGGTGTCGCTGTGCCGCGCGATGGGCGCCGAGATGGTCGTCGCCGTCGACCTGAACTGGAGCCTGATGCGGCGGCGCCTGCGCCGTGAACCGGCTCCGGCCCAGCAGGCACCGAGCGGGCTGGTCGACGAACTGATGCAGCGCGTTCGCGGGCGCCGCCCACGCACGGGCCGGCAACTGCCGTCGCTGCTCGACGTGCTGCTGGGCAGCCTGAACATCATGCAGGTGCGCATCACCAACAGCCGGCTGGCAGGCGAACCGGCCGACGTCGTCGTGCGCCCCGACCTGAGCGATTTCGGTCTGCTGGATTTCCACCGCGCCGCGGTGGCGATCGCCGAAGGCGAACGCGCGATGTCGCGGGCGCTGCCGGCGCTGCAGGAATTGCTTGGCTGACGCAAATCGGCGCGCGTTCGGCATCCGTTATGCTGGACGAAGCCGCAAGGCTGCCCCGCCCCCCACCACCCAGGCCTTGCCTCGACCGATCCGCCGCCGATGCATCTCGACCCTGCCACAGCGGACCTGCTGCAACACGCCCGGCCGTTGTTGCTGGCCTTGCTGCGCAATCGCCACGCCGGCGTCTACGTCCGCGTCGATGCGGATTTCAGCCACGTCGATGCAGCGTTCGCCGGGCTGTTCGGCTACCGGCCCGACGAGCTTTGCGCCGGACTCGGTCTGCTCGACCTCGCCGACGCCGACGACCGCGCCCGGCTGCGCGCCGAGCTCGCGCGCGGCGGCGCCGACGAAGCGTCCGCGCTGCGCATCGACCTGCGCGCGCGGCGACGCGACGGCAGCCGTTGCGTCGTGCGCCTGCTCGACATCGGCGCACGGCCCGGCACGCGCACGCCCGCCATCGGACTGGCGCTCGGTCTCGACGAAGCGGACTCAACCGACGCGCGGCACTTCGTTCGCCAATTGATCGACACCGTGCCGAATCCTGTTTTCTACAAGGACCGGCAAGGGCGCTATCTGGGCGCGAACCGCGCCTTCGAACAGCTCACCGGGCACCCCGTCGACGCCGTGCTCGGCCGCACCGTGCATGCCTTGTATCCGGCCGCGATCGCACAGCGCTACGCAGCCGACGACGAGGCGCTTTTCGCCCATCCGGGCCACCGCATGCTCGAGCGCGAAGTCCCGCATGCCGACGGATCGCGCCGCGCTGTGGTGTTCAGCAAAGCGACTTTCGAGCGCGTCGACGGCTCGATCGGCGGCCTCATCGGCGTGATTCTCGACGTCTCCGAGCGCAAGGCCAGAGAACGCGCGCTCAACGACATGCACGCGCGCCTGGCGCTGGCCGTCGAAGCCGCGCAACTGGCGCTCTGGGACCTCGACATCGCGACCGACCGGGTCCGGCTCGACCATCGCTGGGCGACGATGATCGGACTGCCGCCGCAGGACATCACCGTTGCCGGCGGCGCGCTGCTTGCGCGCGTGCATCCGGACGACCTGCCGCAGACCGTGCGTGCGGCAGTCGCCCTGCTCAAAGGCGACGCTCCGGGCTTCGACCGCGAACTGCGCGTGCGCACCGAGGACGGCCGCTGGATCTGGATCCGCTGCACCGGGCGCGTGATCGAGCGCAACGCCGCAGGGCGCGCGCTGCGCGCGCTGGGCAGCAACCAGGACATCACCGCACACAAGGCTGCCGAGCAGCAGATCGTGCATGCAGCATTCCATGACTTCCTCACCGGGCTGCCGAACCGCTACGCGCTGACCCGCCACCTGGACCAGGCGCTGGCACGCGCGGCGCGGCTGGGGTCGATGGTCGCGCTGTGCATGTTCGACCTCGATGACTTCAAGGGGGTCAATGACCGCCACGGCCACGAGACCGGCGACCGGCTGCTGCGCGAACTCGCCGAGCGGCTGCGCGCGCTGGTTCGCGAAGCCGACTTCCTGGCCCGCCTCGGCGGCGACGAATTCGTCATCGTCATTGCCGACCTGCAGCAGGCGAGCGCAGCAACCGAGATGGACGCGCTGCTGTCACGGGTGCACAGCGCGGTCGAGCAGCCGTTCGACGCCGCCGGCCAGCCGGTGCAGGTCGGCATGAGCGGAGGTCTGGCCTTGTATCCGCTCGACGCACAGGACGCCGACGCGCTGCTGCGCGAGGCCGACGTGGCGATGTACCAGTCCAAGCAGCACAAGCTCGACCGCAGCCGCTGGTGGCGCACGCGCAGCTGCCGCGAGGAATGGGTCGCGGAACCCGACCCGGCGCCCGACGCATTCAGCGCGCGTGCCGCCGAACTCCTGGCGCGCCACCGCGCGCTGCTCGACTCGGTGCTCGATGCGCACGCCGCGGCGTTCTTCGATCCCGCCACCTTCGATGCAGGGCGAAAGGCTCTGTTCGCGACCCTCAACGACGCCGAGCTGCAGCGGCTGCGCGTCGCCCAACGCAGCAATCTGGCTGCGCTGCTCGACGGCGCAGCAGACGCCGACCGCGTCTGCGGCGAAGCGATGCGCATCGGTTTCGCGCATGCGCTGATGGGGGTCAGCGCGTCGGTGCTGGTGCAGGCAGTCGACCAGTTGCGCGCGCTGGTCGGAGAACACCTGAACAAGGCCTCGATGCTGGCCCGCGACCGCCACCGACTGCATCAGGTGATCGACTCCAGGCTGCGGCTGCAGCTGCGTGCGCAGCTGGGCGCGCTGGACATGGCGCAGGCGCAGTACGTCGGGCTTCTGTCGGACACGCTGCCGCCGCACGGCACCCTGTGGGCCGACGTCGTCGCCGACGAAATCGCGCAGCTCGGCGCGTTGGCCGGAGTGCGCGGCGTCACCTTGATGCGGCTGGGTCCGAACGGCGCGTTCGCGGTCGAAAGCAGCGCCGGCCCCGTCGGCGAGACGATCGCCGAGGTCTTGCAGCGCCCGGAGAGCGAGGCGGTGGTCGACCCGCAATCACCGCGCGGCCAGGGACTGAGTGCGGTCGCCTGGCGCAGCGGCGAGATCTGCAGTTCGCCGTCGTACACGAACGATCCGCGCTATGCGGCTTGGCGTGGCCGCGCGGCCGAGCTCGGCCTGCGTTCGACGCTGAGCGTTCCGCTGCGCGACGCCGGCGGCGCGATGGTCGCGGTACTGAGCTTCTTCGGCGCCTACCCGAACCAGTTCGAGTCGGCCTCGATGCGGCAGTTCGCGCGCGGCCTGCAGCAGCGCTGGGAACAGCTGTGGTCGCGCAGCACCACGCCGGCGCCGGTGATGCCGCAGCAGCGCGCGCGCCAGCTGCGCGAGCGGTTGTTCGCCGGCGGCTTCGTGCTGCATCTGCAGCCGGTGGTCGATCTGCGCAGCGGGCGCCTGGTCAAGCTCGAGGGGCTCGGGCGCCTGTGCATGGGCGACGAACTGATCGGCCCCGGTCTGTTTCTGCCGTTGCTCGGCGACGCCGAGCTCGACCACCTGTTCCGCCTCGGACTCGACCATGTGCTGGCCGCGCTGGTCGCGCTCGAGGCCGACGGCCTGCAGGTCGACGTCTCGATCAATATGGCGCCCAGTACCCTGCTCAACGCCGATTGTCCGCGCTGGGTCGACGATGCGCTGCGCCGGCACGGCGTGGCGCCGCAGCGCCTGCACCTGGAACTCCTGGAAAGCGCCGAGCTCGATCCGTCGGCGCAGGACGAGGCGGTCGAGCGCCTGGTCCGCGTCGGAGTCAAGCTGGCGATGGACGATCTGGGCGCCGGCTACAGCAGCCTGCAGCGCCTGTCGGCGCTGCCGTTCGACCTGATCAAGATCGACCAGAGCCTGATCCTGAATCTGCGCCGTGCGCCGTTGCGCAGCCTGCCGCTGATCCGCTCGCTGATCCAGCTTGCCCGAGACCTCGACCGCCAGGTCGTCGTCGAAGGGCTCGAGGACCCGGGAATGATCGAGGCCGCGCTTGCGCTCGGTGCCGAGTCCGGCCAGGGCTACGGAATCGCGCGCCCGATGCCACTGGACGCGGTGGCTGCGTGGCACTCGGGCTACGCCGCGGCGCCTGCGAATGCGCCGCCGCGCAGCTACCTGGGCGCGCTCGCGCACCAGTGGCTGCTGACCCAGCGCGACGCGCCGGCCGACGAACGCGCGGTCGCCGCGTTCCTGCGCGGCTGCGCCGACCCCGAAGCAGCGCAGTGGCTGCAGCGGCTGGACGCGGCAATCGACAGCGGATCGACGCGGCAGGCGCTGCTGCGCTGGCTGGTCGAACGCGCGACGCGCGAGTAGCGCGGCCGCGTCTGGCTCAACCCGCCTCCTCTTCAGGCCGATGGTGCGCGCGCACGCGCTCGAGCCAGGCGCGCGCGGCGGCTGACAGGTGGCCGCCGCGGCGCCAGACCAGCGCCAGGTCCCAGCGCAGATGGGCATCGTCGAGCGGCAGCGCACGCACCCCGGGGTGCGCGCGCTGGTGCGCGATCGACGCCGGCAGGAAGCCCAGCCCCAGGCCGCTGGCGACCAGCTCGACGACGAAGTCGACCTGGCTCGAACGCGTCGCGACCGTGGGCTCGAAGCCGGCGCGGCGGCACGCATCGACGATCAGCGGGTTCAGCGCGAAGCCTTCGCCGAACAGGATCAGCGGCTGCCCGGCGAGCTCGGCCAGCGCCACGCGCGCGCGCCGCGCCAGCGCATGGTCGGCGGAAACCAGCAGCTCGACGCGCTCGCGCTGCACCACCTGCCAGTCGAATGCGTCGGCCACCGGCAGCAACGACGCGGCCAGCTCGAGCTCGCCGGTCAGCACCAGCTCCTCGAGCCGCTTGCTGCCGCGCTCGACCAGCCGGATGTCGATTCCGGGGTGGCGGCGCCGGTAGTCGGCGAACACCGGCGCGAACAGCAGGCTGGAGCCGATCGCCGGCAGCCCCAGCCGCAGTTCGCCACGCTGCAGGCCGCGCAGCTCGGCAAGCTCGGCCAGCAGGTCGTCGCGCTCGGCCAGCATGGCCTGCGCGCGACGCAGCACGATGTCGCCGGCAGCAGTCAGCCGGATTCCCGGTACGCCGCGGTCGAGCAGCGGCGCGCCGATTTCGTCCTCGATCTGGCGCACCGCCTTGCTCACCGCAGACTGGGTGATGAACACCGTGCGCGCGGCGCGCGAGAAGCCGCCCTGGCGGACCACCTCGACGAAGACGCGCAGCGCGCGCAAATCCATGTCCATTCCTTCTACGACTTCCTTGCAGTCGAATGATTCATTTTATACATGGCATTCGGCGACCTACGATGGTTGCGAAAGGACCTGAAAATGACCACCCGCCCCCTGATCACCTCCGCCCGGCGCCGCGTGCGCGGCAGCCGACTGCTGCAGCTGGCGCTGGTCGCCGCGCTGTGGCAGTTCGGCAACGCATTGGCCCGGCTGACCGGCTGGCCGCTGCCCGGCGGCATTCTCGGCATGCTGGCGCTGCTCGCGCTGCTGGCCAGCGGCCGCGTGCACGACAGCGCGCTGCGCAAGGGCGCGAACTGGCTGATCGGCGACATGCTGCTGTTCTTCGTGCCCGCGGTGCTCGCGGTGCTCGGCCACCCCGAGTTGTTCGGCTGGCTCGGCCTGAAGGTGCTGCTGCTGATCGTGCTCAGCACCGCGCTGGTGATGGGGGTGACGTCGCTGGTGGTCGAGTTCGGCCTGCGCGCCTCGCGCGCGGCCCGGGAGACGTGCGATGCCGCGCGCTGATGCCGATGCCGCGCTGCTGGCGCATGCGCTGTTCTGGTCCGCCGCGACGCTGGGCTGCTACCTGGCCGGCAAGTTCACCCACCGCCGGCTGCAGCGCTGGTGGTCGACCCCGCTGCTGCTGGCCCCGCTGCTGCTGATCGCGCTGGCACTGGCGCTGCACGAGAACTACCCCGACTACATCCGGCAGACGCACTGGCTGGTCGCGCTGCTCGGCCCGGTGACCGTGGCCTTCGCCATCCCGTTGTGGGAGCAGCGCGCGCTGATCCGCCGCCACTGGCTGCTGCTGGGCAGCGGCGCGGTCATCGGCAGCGCCACGGCGATGCTGTCGGTCTGGCTGCTGGCCAGCGTGCTCGGGCTGCACGGCACCTTGCTGCTGAGCCTGCTGCCGCGGTCGATGAGCACCCCGTTCGCGATGGCCGTGTCGGCCGCGATCGGCGGCCGCCCCGACCTGACCGCGGTGTTCGTGGTGCTGACCGGCGTGCTCGGCAGCGCGCTGGGCGACGCGGTGCTGGTGCTGCTGCCGCTGCGCTCGCGGCTGGCGCGCGGCGCGCTGTTCGGCATGGGCGCGCACGGTGCCGGAGTGGCCCGCGCGCACGGCATCGGTCGCGAGGAAGGCTCGATCGCCGGGCTGCTGATGGTGCTCGTCGGGGTGCTCAACGTGCTGATCGCACCGCTGCTCGCGCACTGGTTCTGAGCGCGCCCAGCGATTGCTTGAGCGCCCCCAGGGCCGGGCTGCGCCGGCCGCCGCGGCTACCATGACCGCTGCACCACCGAGCGCGGCAGCCGGCGATGAACGACACCCCGATCCTCGACGCCTATCAGGGCGACCTGCTCGACCTCGCCGCCGAGCCCGGCTGCGGAGTCGACGACCCCGCCGTGCGCTTTCGCCCCGACGGCTGGCTGCTGGTGCGCGACGGCCGCATCGCCGAGGTCCGCGACGCCGACGCTCCACCCGATGCGCGCTGGCGACGGCACGACTGGCGCGGCCACCTGCTGCTGCCCGGTTTCATCGACACCCATGTGCACGCGCCGCAGCTCGACGTCATCGCCTCGTACGGCACCGAGCTGCTCGACTGGCTGCAGCGCTACACCTTCCCGGCCGAGGCGCGCTGGGCCGATCCGGCGCACGCCCAGCGCAGCGCGCGACGCTTCGTGCGCGAACTGCTGGCGCACGGCACGACCGCGGCGATGGTGTTCCCGACCGTGCACCGCGCCGGTGTCGACGCGCTGTTCGAGGCCGCCGCCGGGCACGACATGGCGCTGATCGGCGGCCGCGTGCTGATGGACCGCAACTGCCCCGATGCGCTGCGCGACGACGCCGCCGCGGCCGAGCGCGACAGCGTGGATCTGATCGAGCGCTGGCACGGCCACGGCCGGCTGCGCTATGCGCTGACGCCGCGCTTCGCCGCCACCAGCAGCGACGCGCAGCTGGCCATGTGCGGCGCGCTGCTGCGCGCCCACGCCGCGCACCACGGCGGCCTGTACCTGCAGACCCACCTGGCCGAGAACCGCGCCGAGGTCGACTGGATCCGCGCCCTGCACCCGGACGCGCGCAGCTACCTCGACGTCTATGCCCGCGCCGGCCTGGTCGGGCCGCGCAGCGTGTTCGCGCACGCCATCTGGCTCGACGCCGCCGACCGCGCCCAGCTCGCCGCGGCCGGCAGCGCGGTGGCGTTCTCGCCGTCGTCGAACCTGTTCCTCGGCAGCGGGCTGTTCGACTGGGCGTCGACAGCGGCCGCGGGCGTGGCGATCAGCGTCGCCAGCGACGTCGGCGGCGGCACCAGCCTGTGCCAGCTGCGCAGCGCGGCCGACGCCTACAAGGTGCTGGCACTGCAGGGCCAGCACCTCAGCGCCTGGCGCGCGCTGTACGCCATCACCCGCGGCGCGGCGCGCGCGCTGCGCCTCGAGCACGACATCGGCCACTTCGACCCCGGCGCGGCGGCCGACTTCGTCGTCTGGTCGTGGGCCGCCGATGCGCTGCAGCGCCACCGCGGCGCGCTGGCGCGCAGCCTGCACGAGCGGGTGTTCGCGTGGCTGACGCTGGCCGACCAGCGCAACCTGGCCGCGGTGCACGTGGCCGGGCGACGCATCGCGCTCGACGCGCCGCTGCCGGCCGACGCCGACTGACTGCGGCGGGCCGACCGGCCGGCGACTCAGTCCACGCGCACCAGCTGCTTGCCCAGGTTGTCGCCGCGCAGCATGCCGACGAAGGCCTCGGGCGCGTGCTCCAGGCCCTCGGCGACGGTTTCGCGCCAGCGCAGCTTGCCGGACGCGGCCAGCGCGCCGAGTTCGCGCAGCGCCTGCGGCCACAGCTCCATGTGGTCGGAGATGATGAAGCCCTGCAGAAGCAGCCGGTTGACCAGCGCCGCGCCCAGGTTCTTCATCCGGTACGGCTCGAGCGCGTTGTAGTCGGCGATCATGCCGCACAGCGCGACGCGCGCGAACGGCCGGGTGCGCGCCAGCAGGGCGTCGAAGATCTCGCCGCCGACGTTCTCGAACAGGCAGTCGACGCCGTCGGGAAGCGCCGCGCGCAGGTCGGCCCGCAGCTGCCCGGCCTTGTAGTCGACGCAGGCGTCGAAACCGAGCTCGTCGACCACGTAGCTGCATTTGCGCGCGCCGCCGGCGACGCCGACCACGCGGCAACCCGCCGCCTTGGCCAGCTGCCCGACGACGCCGCCGACGGCGCCCGCCGCTGCGGTCACCACCACCGTCTCGCCCGCCTTCGGCCGGCAGATGCGCTGCAGGCCGTACCACGCCGTGACCCCCGGCATGCCCAGCGCGCCGAGGAAGGCCTGCGGCGGAACGCCGGCGACGTCGATGCGGCGCACCGCGTCGGCGTCGGTCACCGCGAAGCGCTGCCAGCCGAGCATGCCGACGACCAGGTCGCCGACCTGGATCCGCGCGTCGTTCGACGCCAGCACCTCGCCGACCGTGCCACCGGGCATCACGGCGTCGATCGCCACCGGCTCGGCATAGGACTTGGCGTCGGACATTTGCCCGCGCATGTACGGGTCCAGCGACAGCCAGCGGTTGCGCACCAGCAGCTGCCCCGCACCCGGCTCGGGCAGCGGCATGCGCTCGATGCGGAAGTTGCCGGGCTCGACCCAGCCCTGCGGCCGGCTGGCGAGGACGATACGCACGTTGTGATCGGTCATCAAAGTCTCCTCTATCGGGAAATCAAGGGCATCGAGAAAACGCCGGGCCGCCCCAAGTTTTCTCGACCCCCGCGGGGGATGAGTAACCGTGTTGAAAGTCAAGCCGTGTGAGGCTGATTTTGAGCGTTCAAGTGATCCCGGGTGATGGCATTGAGGTGGGTGATCAGCTTGCGCATGCAGGCGATCAGGGCTACTTTCTTGAGCTTGCCCGCGGCCACCAGCCGCTCGTAGAAAGCGCGAATGGCGGGGTTGTGGCGGGTCGCGGTGAGCGTGGCCATGTACAGGGCGCGGCGCACCTCGAAGCGTCCTCCCGTGATGCGTCGTCGGCCTCGGCTGGAGCCCGAATCGTTGGCGTAGGGCGCCACCCCGACCAAGGCGCAGATCTCGCGCCGGTTGAGCCTGCCCAGTTCGGGCAGCTCGGCGATCAGGGTCGCTGCGGCGATGCGTCCGATGCCGGCGACGTTCTGCAACAGCTTGGCCATCACGGCGTGATGCTTCTCCACATGGCTGACCATCTCGGCGTCGACCTCGTCGAGCTGCTTGGCGATGGCCTTCAGCAGCGCCTCGATGCTCGGGCGCGTGACCGGGCGAGCCAGGCGCAAGCGCTGACGCTCGGACAACTGCATGGCCACGAGCTGGCGCCTGCGAGTGACCAGAGCAGCCAGATCCTGCTGCTCAGGCTCGCTCAAGGGGCGCACGAAGCGCTCGCAGTCGGGGCGCTGGGCCAGCACGGCCGCGAACTCGGCCAGGGTCGCCGCGTCGATGCGGTCGGTCTTGGCCAGGCGCTGCATCGCGCGGGCGAAGTCGCGTGCCATACGCGGGTTGATCACCGCCACGCGCAGCCCCGCCGCTTGCAGCGCACATGCCAGCGCCGCCTCGTAGCCTCCGGTGGCCTCCATCAGCACCAGCCCGGGCTGCAGCTTCGCCAGGGCGTCGGCCAGGGAGGAATGACCCTCGGCATCGTTGCTGACATGCGCCAGTTGAGCCGGCAAGCTCGCTCCCACGCAAGCCACATCGACATGGGCGCTTGCAACGTCGATGCCCACCATCACGGCTGATCCAGACATGGTCTTCATATCCCTTCCTTGTGCATGCGAGCCGGCAGCTTGCCGCTCGACTAACCGTTCGGGCGTCAGGAAGACCAGCACGGGGTCCGTGCGCAATCGACTCATCCACGAGCTGGCGAGCAAGCTCACCGACTCCAGGCATGCCCAGGCTGCACGGTCCGGTCCGGTCACCTCAGCGGTGATTGGACTGTACCGCGCTGGTCTGGTTTAAACATACAAGGCGGGACCAGCGGCCGTGCCTGCGCACGGCCGCGCGCCCGCCGAATCCGAGCAGCCTACAGGCTGCGAGGTGGAACGGGCCGGGCACCGCCCGGCCCTGGGGGCCCACCTTTACGGGGCCGGGCTCGGCGGGTTGCTCCCGGCAGCCAGGTCCTGCGCGTGCTGCAGCACCAGATCGACGATCTTGCGGTGCGGCACGATGTACAGCTGTCGCGCCTGGATGCCGGCGAACGCTGCCGCGGCGATGTCGTCGGCGCTCAGCCGGCCGCCCTTGACGGCACGACCGAAGCCCTGCGCGTACGCCGCCGACGCCGCCGACAGCGGCCCCTCGGCGCCGAAACGCTCGGGACGGTGGCGCGCGCTGTGGTGGATCGCGGTCGGCACCCAGGCAGGGCACAGCACGCTGACCCCCACCGCGCTGCGCTGCGCGGCCAGCTCGTGGTACAGCGTCTCCGACAGCGCGACCACGCCGTGCTTGCTGACGTTGTACGCCGCCATGCCCGGGCTGCACAGCAGCCCGGCAGCCGATGCGGTGTTGAGCACGTGGCCGCCGTCGGCCTGCTGCTGCATGCGCGGCAGGAAATGCTGCAGGCCATGGACCACGCTCATCAGGTTGACCCCCAGCACCCAGGCCCAGTCGCCGCTGCTGTGCTCGAGCAGCAGCCGGCTGTGGCCGACGCCGGCGTTGTTGCACAGCAGATGCACCGCGCCGAAGCGCGCGAACGCGGCCTCGGCCAGCGCCGCCACATCGTCCTCGCGGCTGACGTCGGCGCGCTGCAGCAGCACCCGCTGCGCATCGAGGCCGAGACCGTCGGCGGCCTCGCGCAGCCGCGCCGCGTCGAGATCGGCCAGCACCAGCTGCATGCCGCGCGCGGCCGCGGCGCGCGCCAGCGCCAGGCCGATGCCGCTGGCCGCGCCGGTGATCACCGCGGTGCGTTGGTTGAAATCGTCCATGGTGGCGTCCTCCCCCGGGTTCAATGCGCGCCGCCGCGCGGCGGCGTCAGATACGCGGCGCCCGCGCCGAACGCCTCCTGCCGCTGTCGGATCTCGGCGCGTGCGACCGACTGCAGATGCACCTCGTCGGGGCCGTCGGCGATGCGCAGCGCGCGAGCGCCGGTCCAGTGCTCGACCAGCGGCGTGTCCGGGCTCAGCCCCATGGCGCCGTAGACCTGCATGGCGCGGTCGCAGACGGTGCACAGCATCTGCGGCACCACGGCCTTGATCATGGCGATCTCGCGCCGCGCGCCGCGCGCGCCTTCGCGGTCGATCAGCCACGCCGTCTTCAGCACCAGCAGCCGCGCCTGCTCGATCTCCAGCCGCGAGCGTGCGATCCAGTCGGCGATGGTTCCGTGCTGGTGCAGGTAGCGACCGAACGCGCGCCGCTCCAGAGCGCGCTCGCTCATCAGCTCCAGCGCCAGCTCGGCGGCGCCGATGGCGCGCATGCAGTGGTGGATGCGCCCCGGACCCAGGCGCGCCTGCGCCATGGCGAAACCGGCGCCCTCGGCGCCCAGCAGGTGGTCGACCGGCACCCGCACGTCGCGCAGCACGATTTCGCAGTGGCCCTCGGGGGCGTGGTGGCCGACCACGCTGATGTTGCGCACCACCTCGACCCCGGGCGCGTCGCGCGGCACCAGGATCATGCTCTGCTGGCGATGGGTCTCGGCCTGCGGATCGGTCTTGCCCATCACGATGAGCAGCGCGCAGCGCGGATGCGCGGCGTTGGTGATGAACCACTTGCGGCCGTTGATGCGCCAGCCGTCGCCGTCGCGAACGATGCTGGTGGTGATGTTGGTCGCGTCCGACGAGGCCACGTCGGGCTCGGTCATGGCGAACGCCGAGCGGATGCTGCCGTCGAGCAGCGGCTGCAGCCAGCGCGCACGCTGCGCCTCGCTGCCGAACAGATGCAGCAGCTCCATGTTGCCGGTGTCCGGCGCGTTGCAGTTGAACACTTCCGAGGCCCACGCCACGCGGCCCATGATCTCGGCCAGCGGCGCGTACTCGAGGTTGCTCAGCGCCGTGCCCGGCGCGTCGTGCTCGAGCTGCGGCAGGAACAGGTTCCACAGCCCCTCGGCGCGCGCCAGCGCCTTGAGCTCGTCGACGAACGGCACCGGGAACTGCCCGGCGGCGAGCGCGTCGCGGTGCGCGCCGATGCGCGGCACGATGTGGCTGTCGACGAAGTCGCGCAGCTTGCTGCGCAGCGCCTCGACGCGTGGGGTGTAGGCGAAGTCCATCGTGCCTCCGTGGGGTTGTCAGCCGATCAGGTAGCCGCCGTCGACCGGCAGGCACACGCCTGTGGTGTACGACGCGGCCGGCGAAGCCAGGTACAGCACCGCGCCGACCATTTCGTCGGGCCGCGCCACCCGCCCCAGCGGGATCTGGCGCAGCGCGGCGGCGAGGACGTCGCGGTTGGCGATCAGGGTCTGCGCGAAGCGGGTGTCGGTCAGCCCGGGCAGCAGGGCGTTGACGCGCACGCCGTCGGCGGCGCATTCCTTGGCGAAGGCCTCGGTCATCGCGATCACCGCGGCCTTGGTCACCGAATAGATGCCCTGCAGCGCGCCGGGACGCACGCCGTTGACCGAGGCGACGTTGACGATGGCGCCGCCGCCGCTGCCGCGCATGCGCTGCACGGCTTGCGCGCACATGAAGAAATAGCCGCGGATGTTGACGTCGACGGTCTTCGCGAACGCCGCCGCGTCGGTCTCCCAGATCGGGCCGTAGTGCGGATTGGTCGCCGCGTTGTTGACCACGATGTCCAGTCGCGCGTGCTCGGCGTCGATGCGCGCGTACAGCCGGGCGATGGCGTCGAGGTCGCCGATATGGCAGGCCATCGCCTGCGCCGAGCCGCCGGCGGCGCGGATCGCCGCGGCCACCGCCTCGCAGGCCTCGGCCTTGCGGCTGCTGACGATGACGTGCGCACCCTGCGCGGCCAGGCCATGCGCGATGGCCTCGCCGATGCCGCGGCTGGCGCCGGTCACCAGCGCGACGCGACCGTGCAGATCGAACAGCGAGGCGGGGGAAGTTGGGGACATGCGTGGTTCTCCTTCGGAACGGGGTCGGTGGCTCAGCGGTGGCTGCGCAGTTCGCGCCCGCCGCCGAGGTGCGCCACCGAGTTGAACTGCAGCAGCCGCAGGCGGCCGTCGCGCCAGCCCAGCTGGGTCACGCTGGCGTTGAGAATCGCCCACAGCAGGTCCAGGGTCTGCGCGCCGGGCACGCGCAGCACCTGCTGCAGCAGCGCGGCGATGGTGCCGGCCGAGGTGAACACCCAGACGTCGGCGCCGTCGGCCTGCTGCAGCGCGCGGTGCGCGGCGTCGCCGCAGCGCGCGCCGAACGCGTCCCAGCTCTCGCCGTAGTCGGCGTCGTGGGCGCCGCCGGCCCAGCGCGCCACCGCGTCGGCGAACACGCGCTGGAACGCGGCGCGGGCGTCGGGCGCGGCGCCGAGCACGCGCTCGAGATGGCCCGGCTGGCCGAACTCGGGCGCGGCGCGCAGCAGCACTTCACGGTGGTCGAATTCGTCGAATCCCGGGTCGGGCAGCGGCTCCGGCAGCGTGGCGGTGTCGCCCAGCCAGGCCTGCAGACAGTGACGCGCGGTCTCGCGCTGGCGCACCAGGGTGCCGCTGCGCGGCCGCGCGCACGGCGTGCCGCTGGCCGCCAGCCAGGCCCCGAGCCGCCGCGCCTGCTCGACGCCCAGCGACGACAGCTGGTCGTAGTCGCGGCTGCCGAAACTGGCCTGCCCGTGCCGCACCAGGTACAGGCTGGTCATGGAACGACCGTCCCCGCCTGCGCGATCAGCGCCAGGCAGCGACGCTCGAGCTGGGCCACGACCTGCGCCAGCGAAGCGAATTCCGGATTGCGCGCGTGGCCCTCGCGCCAGCGCTGGTAGATCTGCTGCGCGATCACGGCCAGGCGGAACAGGCCCTGCACCTGGTAGAAGGCGACATCGCCGACCGCGCGGCCGCTGCGTGCGGCGTAATAGGCGACGACCTCGTCGCGCGTGAGCATGCCCGGCAGCTGCGTCGGCTGGCGCCGCATGGCCTGCAGCGCGGCGTCGTCGCCGGCCTCGATCCAGTAGGCCAGCGCGTTGCCCAGGTCCATCAGCGGGTCACCGACGGTGGCCATCTCCCAGTCGAGCACGCCGATCACGCGCAGCGGATCGGCGACGTCGAGGACCACGTTGTCGAACCGAAAGTCGTTGTGGATCACGCAGCGGCCGCTGTCGCGCGCCGGCTGGCGCGCGTGCAGCCAGTCGATCACGCCGGCGAACGACGGCGCGTCGTCGGTGTGCGCGCGCTGCCAGCGCGCGCTCCAGCCGTCGACCTGGCGGCGCACGTAGCCGTCGCCCCGGTCCAGCGCGCCGAGCCCGGCGGCGTCGACGTCGATCGCGTGCAGCTCGACCAGGCGGTCGATCACGTTCAGGCACAGCTGGCGCGCCTGCGCCGCGTCGAGCGCCAGGCCGGGCGGCAGGTCCCGGCGCAGGATGATGCCGTCGATGCGCTGCATGACATAGAACGGGCAGCCGAGCACGGTCTCGTCGTCGCAGGTCGCCAGCACCTGCGGCACATGGCGGTAGACCGGTGCCAGCGCGCGCATCACCGCAGCCTCGCGCAGCATGTCGTGCGCGGTGCCGTGGCGCTGGCCGAACGGCGGCCGGCGCAGCACCAGGCTGCGCGGACCAAAGTCGATCTGGTAGGTCAGGTTCGACGCCCCGCCGCGGAACTGGCGCAGCTGCGCCTCGCCGTGCAGACCCGGCACGGCAGCCCGCAGGTAGGCGTCGAGGCGCGCAAGATCGAGCTCCTCGCCGTCGCGCACCGCGCTCGGCCGATCGCTCAGGCTGTCGTCCATGGCATGACCCTTCGCGGCCCGTGAACAGTGGGCCCGTGTGCACACTTTAACGGCGTGGTTCAATGCGTCCAATGATTTATGCGCATCCATCCCGATTCATGTCATGCATCTTCGACGAGTCGACCTGAACCTGTTCGTCGTCTTCGACGCCATTTATACCGAGCGCAGCGTGACGCGGGCGGCGCACGCGCTGCACCTGACGCAGCCGGCGCTGAGCCACGCGCTGCGCCGGCTGCGCACGCTGTTCGACGACACCCTGTTCACCCGCCACGGCCACGCCATGCTGCCGACTCCGCTGGCGCGCTCGCTGATCGCCCCGGTGCGCCAGGCGCTGCGCACCCTGGACGTCAGCGTGCGCCAGGCGCAGGCCTTCGACCCGGGCACCGCCGAGCGGGTGTTCACCATCGCGCTGCGCGACGTGCTGGAAGCCGAGATCCTGCCCGCGCTGACGCGGCGCGTGCGCGCGCTGGCGCCGCGGGTCAGCCTGCACGCGGTGCGCATCGAGCGCAACGAGCTGGCGTCGGAACTGGCCGCCGGCAGCGTCGACCTGGCGCTCGACGTCGCGCTGCAGCAGCCGCGCAGCGTGCACCGCGCCCGGCTGCTGCGCGACGCCCAGGTGGTCGTTCTGCGCGACGGCCACCCGGCGCTGGCCGCCGCGCTGGACCTGCCGGCCTACCTGGCGAACGACCACATCCTGGTCTCGGCGCGGCGCAGCGGCCCCGGGCTGCCTGACCTGGCGCTGGCGCAGGCCGACCTGAGCCGGCGCATCGCGCTGCGCTGCCAGCACTACGACGCCGCGTGCCGCGTGGTCGCCGCCACCGATCTGCTGCTGACCATGCCGGGGCTGTACGCGCGCATGGCCAACCAGGGGCTGGGCAACCATATCGTGCCGGTTCCGCTGGACATGGCCCCGCTGGACATCTACCTGTACTGGCACGACGACGCCGCGCTGGATCCGGCCAACAGTTGGCTGCGTGCGTTGTTGCGCGACTGCGTCGCAACCGCTGCGCAGCCGGCGTAGCGCGGACAACGTTCCGGAGTCGCTCCGGAGTCGCTCCGGCGTGCCGTCGGCGCCCCGCCGCGGCTCAGGCGCCGCCCAGCGCCAGCGCGGCCCAGAACGCGGCGACCAGCGCCGCCTGCGCCGCGGCGTTGCGCCAGGCGTAGCGCGCCGAGCCGGTGATGAACGCGGCCACGACCTTGCTCAGCGCGTTGGAGCTGAATGCGCCGGCGATGGCGCGCGCCGCGGTCGCGCCGTCGAGCAGGTGCTGGGCGTGCAGCTGCGCCGCCGAGGTCGAGGTGGCGTGGGCGTCGGCGAAGCCGGCCAGCACCGCGGCGGCCAGCACGCCGCGGTCGCCGAGATGGCTGCGCGCCAGGTCGGCGAGCAGCAGCATGGCGCCGACCAGCGCGGCGAACAGCAAGGCGTTGCGCGCGCTGAAAGGCTGCCGCGCAACCTGCACCGTGTCGCCGGCCGGCCCGCCGCGCGCGCGCCACGCGTACCACGCGGTGGTCCCCAGCAGCAGCAGCGCACAGGCGCCCAGCGACGCCGCCAGCCGTGGCAGCAGCGACGGCGAAACGATCGCGACCAGCGAGCCGAGGCCGACCACGGTGGTCGCGCTCGACGCCAGCGCGGCCGCGGTGCAGGCGTCGAGCCGCTGCGGCTCGGCGCGCGCGCGCCGCCCCATCGCCGCCACCGTGGCCATGCTCGACACCACGCCGCCGAGCAACCCGGCCAGCAGCAGCGCGCGCCCGGCGCCGAACAGCCGCAGCGCGACATGCGCGCCGCCCTCGATGACCATCATCAGCACCGCCAGCAGCCACAGCAGGTGCGGGTTCAGGCCGCTGAGCCAGCGCAGCGGCCGGTCGGGAAGCAGCGGCAGCACGATCAGCACTGCCGCGGCCAGCAGCAGCAGGTGGTTGAGCTCGTCGGCGCTGAGCGCGTGGCGCACGAAGCCGTGCAGCCTGGCCTTGATCGCGAGCAAGCCGGCGACCAGCACCGCGAGCGCGGCGCCGAGCGCCGGATCGCGCATGCTCAGCGCGCCGAGCAACAGGGTGACGAGCAGCGCCAGCTCGCTGGTGATTCCGGGATCGTCGCCGCGGGCGCGCAGGTAGCCGGCGACCACCAGCGCACCGACGGCCAGCGCCGCCGCGGCCAGCGCGGCCTCGCCGAAGGTCTGCGCCAGCGCGCCGGCCAGCGCCGCCAGCGCGAAGCTGCGCATTCCCGGCTGGGCTTCGTCGGCGCCGTCGTCGCGCTGCCGCTCCAGCCCGATCAGCAGCCCGACGCCGAGCGCGGCGCCCCAGCCGGCAAGATGTTCGAGCGCAAAGGCCATCGCTGCAGGGCTCCGTCGCCGTGGGTTGGCGGCCAGCATAGCGCGCGACCGCCGGCCTGCGGCCACATACCCACGGCAGTTTGTTTGCGCGACATCAAGGCGCGCCTCGGCAGTGCAGGCACGATGGCGGCTGACCCTCTGTTGTGCATTCCGTGATGAACTACCTGATCATCGGCGGCGTCGCTGGCGGCGCCACCGCGGCGGCGCGACTGCGCCGCATCGACGAACACGCCCGCATCGTGCTGATCGAGCGCGGCCCCTACATCAGCTTCGCCAACTGCGGCCTGCCCTACCACCTGTCGGGCACCATTGCCGAGCGCGCACAGCTGCTGGTGACCACCGAGGAACGTTTCGAGGCGCGCTACCGGATCGACGTGCGCATCGGCACCGAAGCGGTGGCGATCGACCGCGCACGCCATCAGGTCGTGCTGCGCGACGTGGCCAGCGGGCGCACCGTCACCGAGACCTACGATCGGCTGCTGCTGTCGCCCGGCGCCGAGGCGCTGCGCCCGCCGTTGCCCGGAATCGATTCGCCGCGCGTGCACACCCTGCGCAACATCCCCGACCTGGATCGCATCGTGCGCGACCTCGACGGCGCGCGACGCGCGGTGGTCGTCGGTGGCGGTTTCATCGGCCTGGAAGTCGCCGAGAACCTGCGCGAGCGCGGGCTGCGCACGACTCTGGTCGAGGCCGCCGCGCAGGTCATGGCGCCGCTGGACGAGGAAATGGCCGCCATCGTCCACGCCAGCCTGCGCCAGCACGACATCGGCCTGCTGCTCGGCGAGCGCGTCGAGCGCTTCGACGACACCGGCGACGGCGTCGTGCTGTACCTGTCCAGCGGCCGGCGGCTGCGCGCCGACCTGGTCGTGCTGGCGATCGGCGTGCGCCCGGAGACCGCGCTGGCGCGCGCCTGCGCCCTGGAACTGGGCGCGCGCGGCGGAATCCGCGTCGACCCGTTCCTGCGCACCTCCGACGCGGACATCTACGCCGTCGGCGACGCCATCGAGGTCGAGCACCGCGTCAGCGGCCGCGCCGCGCTGGTGCCGCTGGCCGGACCGGCCAACCGCCAGGCACGGCTGGCGGCCGACAACATGGCCGCGCCCGACGATGCGCAACGCCGGCGCTACCGCGGCGCGCTCGGCACCGCGGTGCTGAAGGTGTTCGATCTCGCGGTGGCCTGCACCGGACTGGGCGAGGACCAGCTGCGCGCGCAGGGCATCGCGTGCCGCGGCAGCATCACCCACGGCGCGTCGCACGCCTCGTACTACCCCGGCGCGCAGCCGCTGACGCTGAAGCTGGTGTGGGACGACGCCGGCCGCATCCTCGGCGCACAGGCGATCGGCGCCGCCGGCGCCGACAAGCGCATCGACGTGATCGCCGGCGCGATGCACGCCGGGCTCGACGTGCGCGAACTGGCCGAGCTCGAGCTGGCCTACGCACCGCCGTTCGGTTCGGCCAAGGACCCGGTCAACGTTGCCGGCTACGTCGCCGGCAACGTGCTCGACGGCAGTTGCCCGATGATCGACTGGCGCACGCTGCGCGCGCGCCTGGGCGGCGGCGCGCCGCTGCAGCTCCTCGACGTGCGCAGCGCCGAGGAATTCGCCGTCGGCAGCCTGCCCGGCGCGCGCCACATCGCGCTCGAGACGCTTCGCGCGCGGCTGCACGAGCTCGACCCGGCAGCGCCCACGGTGGTCTTCTGCCAGGTCGGGTTGCGCGGCTACCTGGCGCTGCGGGTGCTGCTGCAGCACGGCTTCGCGGACGTCGCGAACCTGTCGGGCGGATTCAAGACGTATGCCTGGGCCTGCGGCCGCCAGGACAACCCCGACCTGTTCGACGCCGAAGAGATCAAGCCGCGGCCGCAGCGCGTGATCGACGCCGCGCTGGCCGGCGACTGAGCTGCGCGATCAGTGTGCCACGTGCGCCGCCAGCCAGGCCGACAGCTGCTGGCTCGCGGCGCGGCGCGAATCGGCGTCGCCCACCGCGTGCACCCGCTCGTGCCAGCGCATGGCCTGATCCACATCGGCCAACCCGCAGTCGCGCAGAAAAGCGCTCAGCACGCACGTCTCGACGTCGGCGCAGCGATGCACCGGGGCCTCGTGCATATGCATCCAGTGGTAGGCCAGCGCGCCCAGCGCGGTGCGCGCCGGACCGGCCGGCGCTGCCGCTGTGCCGCCTCCGGCACGGCGCGCCGCCCAGTCGGGGAAGTCCTCCGCGGGCATCGGCCGGGCGATTCCGTAGCCTTGCCCGTGGGTCGCGCCCAAGGTCGTCACGGCTTCGATGATGGCCGCGTTCTCGACTCCTTCGACAATGACTTCCTTCTCGAAATCACGGCCGATCTGAACGATGGTCCGGATCAGGCTCAGCGCCTTGATCGGATCGCGGCCGATGTCGAGCACCAGCGCCTGGTCGACCTTGATGACGTCGAACGGAAGGCTGGCAAGGCGCTTGAGGCTGCTGAAGCCCGAGCCGAGGTCGTCGATCGCCAGTTGCACGCCCAGGCGCTTGAGCGCCGTGATCGCCGCGTCGCGGCGCGCTTCGTCGACTTCCTGCGTCTCCAGCAGTTCCAGCGTCAACCGGTCCGGCGGCAACGCATGCCGGCCCAAGGCCTCGCCGACCCAGTCGGCGCAATCCGGGTGCAGCAAGGTGCTCGGCGGCAGGTTCAGCGAAATCTCGACGTCGAGCCCATCGGCGCGCCACTGCGCAAGCAGCTCCAGGCTGCGCATCAGTCCCATGCGGAACAGTGCGTCGAGGTCGGCGTCGCGCAGCGCCGGCAGGAATGCTCCGGGAGCGATCACGCCGCCGTCGCGACCGACCAGGCGGGCAAGCGCCTCGACCTTGCGCAGGCTCCCGTCGTGCAACTGCACGACCGGCTGCACGTGCATGCGCAACCCGCCCGCGTACAGCAGCTGCCGGTAGGCGTCGGCGTCCTGCTGGCGCACCAGCGGCTGGCGCCGGCGCAACTGGTCGTCGATCAGGTTCCAGCGGTTCTGCACCGCGAGCAGGAAGGTGTGCGCCTGCTCGGTGTCGAACTGTCCCGGATACGCGCCGTACAGAAGCAGCACCGAATCCGTCTGCCCGGCGCGCCGCAGCGGAATCGCTGCCATGCTGCGGATGCCGAGTTCGGCAGCAGTCTGGCGCCACGGCTCAAGCGCCGGATTGCCCTCGTAATCGGCCGCGGTGGTGATCGCCTCCGTTCGCCAGGCCTGCGCGGCGGGCCCGCGACCGTTCGGGCTGTCGGGGTCGAGCGCCGACTCCAGCCCGGGCGTCGACAGCACCTGCGCGATGCGCTCGGCGTGCGTGCCGGCGCTGGCCTGCACGGCCAGGATGCCGCTGCTGTCGGGGCGCTGCAGCGCACTGCCCTGGATTCCCGGCAGCCTGGCCAGCGCCTGCAGCTTGCCCTCGATGACTTCGGCCCAGGCCTGGCCGGGCCCAGGCGCCGGCCGCGCCAGGTAGGCGTTGTAGGCGCTTTGCACCTCGAGCATGGCATCGAGCTGGCCTTGCAGATCCATCTGCAGGCGCGCGTCGACCACCCGCAGCAAGCGGTAGCGGGCCCGCGCGTGGTGCCCGCTGGAGTCGAGGTGCCAGCCCAGCAATTCGCGCAGCAGCTGCATCGCAGCGGCCAGCCAGGCCGGAGTCACGCCGACCAGCGCATGCAGCACGCCAAGGCCGCGGGCGCGGTCGCGGATGTGCGCCGCCGTGGTGTCGGCGTCGAGCAGGAAACGCAGATGCCGGCGCTGGCCATCGCGAAGCCGCTCGATCCGCGCAGGTGACAGGGCAGCGAGGATCGCGCGCGTCGCCGTTTGCTGCAGCAGCTCGTCGTACAGGGTATCGACGAATCCCTGCCCGACGGCATCGAGCACCTCGCGGATCTGGCCCAGCAGCTGGCGCGCGTCGCTGCCGAACGGATCGAATGGCGGTTCGGCGACCTCCTCGTCGGCGTTCGCGCCGGAGAGCAACCACCACGCGCTTCGCGTGGCCTTCTGATGCTTGATCCGGTACATGGTCTCGTCGGCCTTGCGCAGCAACGCGTCGGGTACTTCGCCGTCGACCGGAGCGAGCACCACGCCCATGCTCAGCCCGACTCGCGCACTGCGCCCGGCGCCCAGCTCGAACGGCGTCTGCACGGCGCCGTGCAGACGCTCGAGCGCGGCGTCGAGCTGGGCCGGAGCATGGCGCGGGTCGAGGTCCTCGATGACCAGCACGAACTCGTCGCCGCCGAGGCGGGCGACCATTTCATCGCCACGCATCAGCGCCTGCAGGCGCTCGCCGAGCTGGCGCAGCAGCGCGTCGCCGACCTCGTGACCGTAGCGATCGTTGACCGGCTTGAAGTCGTCGAGGTCGGCCAGCCCGACGGCGACCACCGAGCCCTGATGGCCGGCGCGCCGGATCGCCTGCTCCAGGTGCCGCTCCAGCGCGCGCCGGTTCGGCAGATCGGTCAACGGGTCGACCAGCGCCAGTCGCTCCAGCCGCCGCTGCAACTGCTCGCGCTCGGTCACCTCGACGATGGTCCAGACGACCATCGTCGCGCCGCCGCCGCCGTCGTCGACGCGACGCCCCGACAGGTCGACACAGGCCGGCGTGTCGTCCAGGCGACGCACGTCGAGCGCACGCGCCGACGCCTCGCCATCGCGCAGCGCGTGCCGCGTGAGGTCGGGCAGCGGCGCGCGCGCCAGCGCCGGAAGCAGGTCCGGAACCGTGCGGCCGATCGCGCGGCTGACGTCGTTCAGGCCGAAAATGCGCCCGATCGCGGCATTCGCCTCGACGATGACGCTGTCGGGGTAGCGCACCATGACCACTCCGGCGTAGGCATTGGCCAGCAGGCTGTTGTGCTGGCGCTGCAGATTGGCCTGGCGCCGGCGCATGCGCGCGATGATCGCGGTGGCCAGCGCGACCAGCGCCAGCACCAGCGAGCGACCCGCCAGGCGCCAGCCCAGCCCGCGGCTGTAGCTGCGCCAGACGCGCGCCTGCGTCCAGCCGACCTCGACGGCGAGCGGAAGCGCATGCACCGGCTCGCGCTCGCTGCGCACGATCGGCTGCGCGCCGGCGTGCTGCGGCTCGCCGACGATGCTCCGGCCGTCGCGAGTGTCGCGCAGCACCACGCGCCAGCCGCGGCTCGCGGCCAGCGTCGGCAGCAGCTCGTCGACGCGGTAGGGCGAGTCGATGAAATAGCGCACGGTCCCTTCCGCGGAACGAACCCGATACCGCATCGCGATGACTTCGGTGGCGAAGCGGCGCGACTGCCTGACCGATCCCAGCAGCAGGTCGGGGTGCCCGGGAAGCGGCTGCAATCCGGCAGCGCGCGACAGCGACCGGGACGCCAGCTCGGCGTTGGTCGACCACAGCAGCCGCGCGCCATCGGCCGATTGCACGGTCAGCGCCAGCAGTTCGGGATGCCGCGCTGCGAACTCGGCCAGCAATCCACGCGTGCGCGCGTCGATCGTCCCGGAGTCGCCGATCGCGCTGGCGAGAAATTCCAGCTCCTTGTATTGCAGCATCACGCGCAGCGCGACGCGCCCGCCGACATCCAGCGCGAGCTCGCGGGCCTGCGCGGCGACCTGCTCGCGCGCGTCCAGATAATCGATGCGCTCGCGGTTCACCGCCCAGCCGACGATCAGCAGCAGCGGGAACCACAACAGCACTCTGGCTAGGAGGCTGTCGGACTTTGGCGCCTTTCCCTGGAGGCGGATCGCCGGGACAATGGAGGGGTGGCAACCCAACGTACCGCATGATGAGCCGCTTCGTCGCTGTTGACCGAGACACTGCATACCT
>JAJZEB010000114.1 GCA_021805805.1 Pseudomonadota bacterium
AACCGCCGGGATGTCGTAGATCGGCTTGTCCGGGTACAGCTCGATGCACTGCCCGCCCAGGTGCGGCAGGCTGTCGACGACGTGCGCCTTGATGTCGAGCAGCCCCAGTTCGAACACCTGGAACAGGCCCACGGGGCCGGCGCCGACGATCACCGCGTCGGTTTCGATCGGGTCGCCGGAGTCGAGCGTCGGGTGCACGGGAGTCGGGGCGGCATGCATGTCCATCGGGTGATCCATTGCGCTCGGGTGCTCAGCGCTGCAGCAGCGCGAGCTTGCCGTCGCGGCCGTTCCACTCCTCGGCGTCGGGCAGCGCAGGTTTGCGCTTGGTGATGCTCGGCCACTGCCTTGCGAGTTCGGCGTTCAACGCAGTGAACGACCGTTGATCTGCCGGAACGTCCTCCTCCGCGAATATCGCGTTGGCCGGGCATTCGGGAACGCAGACCGCGCAGTCGATGCACTCGTCCGGGTCGATGACGAGGAAGTTCGGACCCTCGCGGAAACAATCGACCGGGCACACGTCCACGCAATCGGTGAACTTGCAGCGGATGCAATTTTCGGTCACGACAAAAGTCATCGTTGCGCCTGTGTTCTGGATGCGAAAAAACCGCTATTGTAAGGAGCCGGGGCAAAGTTGCCTTTTGCCGCATGTCAAGCCTGCGGGCGATCAGCGCCCTGATCGGGTGTCCGCCGTCGGCGCCATCGCCGTGTACAGTATGACTCGATTCGAGCGCGGAATCGACCGCGCCGGCGACGAGGAGATCCCGATGAATGGACTGATGCAGCAGCATGGTTTGCTGATTTCCGGCTTGATCGAATTCGCCGCGCGTTTTCACGGCGATACCGAGATCGTTTCGCGGCGCGTCGAAGGCGACGTGCACCGCAGCAACTACGCCACGGTCGAGCGGCGCGCGCGACGCGTGGCGCGCATGCTCGATGCGCTGGAGATCGCGGCCGGGGAGCGTGTCGGCACGCTGGCCTGGAACGGCTATCGGCACCTCGAGCTCTACTACGGCGTGTCGGGAAGCGCGCGCGTTCTGCACACGCTGAATCCGCGCCTGCACGTCGAACAGATCGCGTGGATGATCAACCACGCCGAGGATCGCGTACTGGCTTTCGATCTGAGCTTCGTCCCGATCATCCAGGCCGTGGCGCCGCGCTGTCCGACGGTGCGGGCGTGGGTCGCACTGGCCGACTCGGTGCCCGAGGCCTTGCGCGACCTGCCTGGCGTGGTGGCTTACGAGGACCTGCTGCAGGCGCAGGACGACCTGTACGTCTGGCCGAGCTTCGACGAGAACCTGGCGTCGTCGATGTGCTACACCAGTGGCACCACCGGAGACCCGAAGGCGGTGCTGTACAGCCATCGCTCGACGCTGCTGCACGCCTACGCGGCGGCATTGCCCGACGCCATGAACGTCGCCGCGCGCGACGCGGTGCTGCCGGTGGTGCCGATGTTCCACGTCAACGCCTGGGGTATCCCGTACACCGCCGCGCTGGTCGGCTGCAAGCTGGTGATGCCGGGCCCGGCGCTCGACGGCCCTTCGCTGTTCACGCTGATGGACGCCGAGCATGTGAGCTTTGCCGCCGGGGTGCCGACGATCTGGCTCGGGCTGCTGAACCAGATGCAGCACGAGGGGCGCAAGCCGCAAGCGTTGCGCAGTGTGGTGATCGGCGGCGCGGCGGCGCCGCAGGCGATGATCGAGGCTTTTCAGGACCGCTGGGGCGTCGAGGTGCGGCACGCCTGGGGCATGACCGAAATGAGTCCGCTGGGGACCGTGTGCACGCTGAAGAACAAGCATCTGGCGCTGCCCGCGCAGCAACGCCTGGCGGTCCAGGTCACGCAGGGCCGACCGATGTTCGGCGTCGACGTGCGGGTGGTCGGCGCCGATGGCGCCGACCTGCCTTGGGACGGCAAGGCGATGGGCGACCTGCTGGTGCGCGGGCCGTGGATCATGGCCGAGTACTACCGCGCGGGCCTGCCCAGCCCGCTGCGCGACGGCTGGTTCCCGACCGGCGACGTGGTCACGATCGACCCGGACGGCTACGTGCGCATCACCGACCGCAGCAAGGACGTGATCAAGTCGGGCGGCGAATGGATCAGCTCGATCGAACTCGAGAACATCGCGATGGCGCACCCGGCCGTGGCGATGGCCGCGTGCGTGGCGATGCCGCACCCGAAGTGGGACGAACGCCCGCTGCTGGTCGTGGTGCGCAGGCCTGGCGCGCAGCTCGATGCGGCGGAAATGCTTGCCTTCTATGAGGGCAAGGTGGCCAAGTGGTGGGTTCCCGACGATGTGCAGTTCGTCGACTCGATCCCGCTCGGCGCCACCGGCAAGATGCTGAAGAACCGGCTGCGCGCCCAGCTGATGCAGGGCGACTGAACGGCGCTTCAGCGAGCGACTGCCGGACGCCGCAGGCCGCGGCGCTGCCAGGCCTCGAAACCGAGCATGCCGCCGAGCATGGCGGTGAAGAACAGCCCCTCCTGCCAGGTGCGCGCGCCGAGCATGGCCAGCGACGGGCCGGGACACAGTCCGTCGATACCCCAGCCGATGCCGAAGATCGCGCTGCCGGCGACGAGCTGCGAAGTGATTCCGGAGCGCGGCGGGAACGCGATCGGCGCGCCGAGCAACGCGTGCCCGCGGCGTGCGGCCCAGTGCAGCAGCGGCGCGGCGACGGCGACCGCGGCAGCCATCACCAGCAGCAGGCTGGGGTCCCAGGCACCGTCGGCGTTGAGGAACGCCAGGACTTTGTGCGCGTCGGTCATTCCCGAAAGCAGCACGCCGAAGCCGAAGGCAAGACCGCTGAAGAAGGCGAGGATGTTCATGGCGGGCTCCTGACAGGGAAGGGGTGGTGGAACGCGAGGGGGCGCGTCAGCGGGCGTGCAGCACGGTGGCCGTGAGCATGGCGAAGCCCATGAAGGTGGCCACGGCGACCGCCGAACGCGCCGACAGTCGCGACAACCCGCACACGCCGTGGCCGCTGGCGCAGCCCGATCCCAAGCGGGTGCCGAAGCCGACCAGCAGTCCGGCCAGCGCGATCGGCTCCCAGGCGTGGCCGTGCTGCGCCCCCGGCACCGGCGCGCGCGCGGCCCACAGCAGCGACGCGGCGACGATTCCGCCGAGGAACGCCATGCGCCAGCCGGCCGGAGCGGCACCGCGGCGCAGCGCATCGACGCTGGCGCCGAGGATGCCGCTGATACCGGCGATCTTGCCGGCGCCCAGTCCGAGCGCTCCGGCACTCAGGCCGATCAGCGCACCGCCAGCCAGCGCGCTCCAGGGGGTGAAATGCTGCCAGTCGACGTTGAACACACGGCCTCCCGCGAATGCCTGCCACGAAGCGCGCAAAGATGTCTTGCGCAGGATCAAGCTTTAAGCTTGGCGAATGCCCCCTACCGTATCAGGATTACTTGATTCATACTATCCATATGACCTTGGGAGATACCCGTATGAGTAAACAGCAGGTAGCTGTCGTGCAGACCTGGTTCCACGCCCCCAGCTACACGGCTTGCCATTGCATCGTCGATCCGCAAACGCGCCGCTGCGCGGTGGTCGACAGCGTGCTCGATTTCGACCAGGCGTCGGGCCGCACGCGCACCGATTTCGCCGATGGCGTCGCCAGCTACATCGAACAGCAGGGCCTGACGCTGGACTGGCTGCTGGAGACGCATGCGCACGCCGACCACCTGTCGGCGGCGCCGTACCTGAAACAGCGCTGCGGCGGCCGCATCGCGATCGGCGAGCACATCCGCACCGTGCAAGGCGTGTTCCGCACCCTGTTCAACGACCCGAGCATTCCGGTCGACGGCAGTCCGTTCGATCACCTGTTCGGCGACGGCGAGACCTTCGCCATCGGCGAGCTGCAAGGGCGCGTCATGCATACCCCGGGGCATACCCCGGCGTGCGTGGTCTATGTCATTGGCGACGCGGCTTTCGTCGGCGACACCCTGTTCATGCCCGATTACGGCACCGCGCGCTGCGATTTTCCCGGTGGCGACGCGGCGCAGCTTTACCAGTCGGTGCAGCGCATCTTCGCGCTGCCGCCGCAGACACGGCTGTTCATGTGCCACGACTACATGCCCGGCGGCCGCGACGTGCGCTGGAGCTGCACCGTCGCCGAGCAGCGCGACGGCAATGTGCAGATCCACGCCGGCGTCGGGGAGGCCGATTTCGTCGCCTTCCGCCAGCAGCGCGACGCCACGCTGTCGATGCCGGCGCTGATCCTGCCGTCGGTGCAGGTCAATGTGCGCGCCGGCGAGTTGCCGCCGGCCGAGAGCAACGGCGTGCGCTACCTGAAGCTGCCGCTGAACGTACTCTGAGCGGCACACGCCGCGCCCTGCGTGCCGATGTG
This sequence comes from Pseudomonadota bacterium, assembly GCA_021805805.1. Taxonomy (GTDB): domain Bacteria; phylum Pseudomonadota; class Gammaproteobacteria; order Burkholderiales; family Burkholderiaceae_C; genus Thiomonas_A. Next base: position 4,345 of record JAJZEB010000114.1, read on the forward strand.
GGATCATCCACCCATCGGCACGACAGGAGCAGGTGGGTGCAGCTCGAACTCGCGGAACTGATCGGTGCGCTGAGCCAGGCGCTCGATATCACGGAGGGCCAGCCGCCGGGCCATTGCCTGCGCTGCGCCACGCTGGGCATGGCGCTGGCCGACGAGCTGGCGATCGACTCCGCGCAGCGGCGCGACCTCTACTACGCGCTGCTGCTGAAGGATCTGGGCTGCAGCTCCAATGCGGCACGCATCTGCGAGCTGTACCTGACCGACGACCTGCGCTTCAAGCGCGACTTCAAGCTGGTCGGCGGTTCGCTGCCGCAGGTGGTGCGTTTCGTACTCGGCCACACCGGGCTGCAGGCGCCGCTGGCCGAGCGCTTCCGCGCCACGCTGGAAATCTTCCAGCACGGCGGCGACATCGCCACCGAACTGATCCGCACCCGCTGCCAGCGCGGCGCCGACATCGCGCGGCAATTGCGCTTCGGCGACGCGGTGGCCGACGCGGTGCACGCCCTGGACGAGCACTGGGACGGCGGCGGCCGCCCCGATGGCGCCAGCGGCGAGGCGATTCCGCTGGCCGCGCGGGTCGCGCTGCTGACGCAGGTGGCCGACGTGTTCCACACCGCCGGCGGCCCCGACGCCGCGCTGGCCGAGTTGCGGCTGCGCCGCGGCAGCTGGTTCGACCCGCGGCTGGTCGACGCCTTCGAGCGCGCCGCGGCGCGCGAGGGCTTCTGGCACGCGTTGCGCGCCGAAGGTCTGGCCGAGCGCGTGCGCGCGCTCGAGCCGGCGCGCGGCAGCGTCGCGCTGGACGACGACTACCTGGACGAAATCGCCGCAGCCTTCGGCAGCATCATCGACGCCAAGAGCCCGTACACCGCGGGCCACAGTTCGCGCGTGGCGCTGTACGCCGACCTGCTGGCCGAGCGCCTGGGCATCGACCCGGCGCGCCGGCGCTGGCTGCGACGCGGCGCGCTGCTGCACGATCTGGGCAAGCTCGGCGTGAGCAACGCGGTGCTCGACAAACCGTCGAGCCTGAGCGCGCAGGAGTGGGAGGCGGTGCGCATGCATCCGGTCTACACCGAGCGCATCCTCGGCGCGCTGCAGCCGTTCGCCGAGCTGGCGCAGGTCGCCGGTGCGCACCACGAGCGGCTTGACGGCACCGGCTATCCGCGCCGGCTGCAGGCCGAGGCGATCGCGCTGGAGACGCGGATCATCACCACCGCGGACGTGTTCGACGCGATTTCGGCCGAGCGGCCGTATCGCGGCGCAGTGCCGCTGCCGCAGACGCTGCAGATGATGCGCCGGATGGTCGGCAGCGCCCTCGACGCGCGTTGCTTCGATGCGCTGGCGGAGGTCGTCGAGACCCTTCAGCCGACCGCCGCGGGCTCGCTAAACTGACGCGTTTTGTCCGCAGCGAACGCCAGCCGATGACCGCAGCAACGAGCCCAGAGCACAAAATCCTCGATCAACTCGCCGCCGAGCTGGAGTTGCGCCCGGCGCAGATCGGCGCCGCTGTGGCGCTGCTCGACGACGGCGCCACGGTGCCGTTCATCGCGCGCTACCGCAAGGAGGCCACCGGCGGCATGAGCGACGAGCACCTGCGCACGCTCGAGCAGCGGCTGGGTTATCTGCGCGAGCTCGAGCAGCGCCGCGCGCAGGTGCGCAAGTCGATCGAGCAGCAGGGCAAGCTGACCCCCGAGCTGGCCGCGGCGATCGACGCGGCGACACTCAAGCAGGAGCTCGAGGACTTGTACCTGCCGTACAAGCCGCGCGTGACCACACGGGCGCAGAAGGCGCGCAACGCCGGGCTGGAGCCGCTGGCCGATGCGCTGTGGGCCGATCCGACACGGGCGCCGCTGGAGCAGGCGCAGGGTTTCGTGCTGCCCGCGCGTGGCGACGATGGTTCGGACTTCACCACGGCACAGGCGTGTCTGGACGGTGCGCGCGACATCCTGGTCGAGCGCTGGGCGGAAGACGCCACCCTGGTCGGCCCGCTGCGCGAATGGCTGTGGGGCTGCGGCGAACTGCGCGCCCAGCTGCGCGAGGGCAAGGCCGACGCGGCGGCGAATTTCCGCGACTACTTCGACTACCGCGAGCCGATCGCGCGGGTGCCGTCGCACCGCGCGCTGGCGGTGTTCCGCGGCCGCGCGCAGGAACTGCTCGACGTGGCGCTGCAACTGCCCGAGGTCGAGCCCGCCGCGGTGCTGAACCCGGCGCAGCAGCGCATCGCCGCGCACATCGGCTGGTCGCATGCCGCGCGCGCGGCCGATGACTGGCTGAAGCGCTGCGTGCAGTGGGCGTGGCGGGTGAAGCTGTCGCTGTCGCTCGAGCGCGAGCTGTTCGCCCGGCTGCGCGAGCAGGCCGAGGCGCAGGCCATTGCGGTGTTCGGGGCCAATCTGCGCGATCTGCTGCTGGCCGCGCCGGCCGGGCCGAAGACCGTGATGGGGCTCGACCCGGGAATCCGCACCGGGGTCAAGGTGGCGGTGACCGACGCCACCGGCAAGGTGCTCGACACCGCCACCGTCTATCCGCACGAGCCGCGCCGCGACTGGGAAGGCAGCCTGCGTCAGCTCGGCGCGCTGTGCCGGCGCCACGGCGTGCGCATCATCGCCATCGGCAACGGCACCGCCAGCCGCGAGACGACGAAGCTGGCCGGCGAGCTGCTGCGCCGCGAAAGCGCGCTGGACATGGTGCAGGTGGTGGTCAGCGAGGCCGGCGCGTCGGTCTATTCGGCCAGCGAGCTGGCCAGCCAGGAGCTTCCCGAGCTCGACGTCAGCCTGCGTGGCGCGGTGTCGATCTCGCGCCGGGTGCAGGATCCGCTGGCCGAACTGGTCAAGATCGACCCGAAGAGCATCGGTGTCGGCCAGTACCAGCACGACGTCGACCAGACCTTGCTCGCACGTCGCCTGGAAGCCGTGGTCGAGGATTGCGTCAACCGCGTCGGGGTCGACGTCAACACCGCGTCGCGCGCGCTGCTGGCGCGGGTGGCCGGACTCAATGCCCGCATTGCCGAGCAGATCGTGCGCCGGCGCGACGCCGGCGGTGCGTTCCACAACCGCCGCGGCCTGCTCGACGTGCCGGGACTGGGGCCGAAGACCTTCGAACAGGCAGCAGGTTTCCTGCGCATCAACGGCGGCGACAACCCGCTCGACCGCTCTGCGGTGCACCCCGAGAGCTACCCGCTGGTCGAACGCATCCTGGCCGCGGCGGGTCAGCCGATCGAGCTGCTGATGGGCAACTCGGCGGCGCTGAAGGCGATCCGGGCCGAGGACTTCGTCGCCGACGGCTGCGGCTTGTTCACCGTGCGCGACGTGCTCGGCGAGCTGGACAAGCCCGGACGCGATCCGCGTCCGGCGTTCCGCGTGGCGCGGCTCGACGACGCGGTGCAGGGAATCGCCGACCTGCGCCCCGGCATGCGACTCGAGGGGACAGTGAGCAATGTGGCCGCGTTCGGCGCCTTCGTCGACCTCGGCGTGCACTGCGACGGTCTGGTGCACGTCTCGCAGCTGGCCGATCGCTTCGTCAAGGACGCAGCCGAGGTGGTCAAGGTCGGCGATATTGTCGAAGTCACGGTGCTCGAGGTCGACGTGGCGCGGCAGCGCATCGGGTTGAGCATGCGCCG
>JAJZEB010000115.1 GCA_021805805.1 Pseudomonadota bacterium
GCCGCTCGATGAAGCAGGAACCCGCCGAGGCGATCTGAAATGGCGATCATCGTTTCAGACGCGGTAGGAATCCTTGCCCTTCCCGCGCAAGCGGTGGCCTACGGCCAAGGGCGCGGAGGATGTCAACGTGGTCGGCCAGTCCGAAGGGCAAGTTCGTTTGACGCGGATCGCGGCAGGATTCCCGCTGCTCGTGCAGCGCGCTGTGGAGGTCGGCGCCGTAGCGCGTGGCGATGACCTCGCGCAGGTCGTCGAGCAGTTCGAACACGGCCAGGGCCTGCTGGGGGCTCCAGCTGTCGGGGACGAGGAGGGTCAAGCCTCGCCTGTTTCCCGGCACATGCTGCGCGCGGGGCTGTCGGAGCGCGCGTGATCAAGCCTTCAAGTGCGTGAACCGGGAACGTGACAACAGTTTCCTGAAGTCGCGGTCGAAGCTCACCAGATGTTCGCCCAGGTGATCCACGGCGGCCGCCAGCCAGGCATCGGGAAGGTCGTTGCCCGACAGCTGCTTGTCCAGGCACAACTGTCGCAGCCTGGGCCATTCAGGCCCCAATGACGCCAACTCGACACCGGGCGATGCCAGCATGGCGTCCACGAAGGCCACTGCGCCCGTGGAATACCGGCAAGTTCTTCCCTGTGCGGTTGGCGCCAGGGGTCTTGGCGCGCAGCCGCAGCTGCAGCCCTTCCTCGATGATGCGGGTCAGGCTGATGCGCTGTTGAGCCGCCAGCGCCTTCGCATTGGCGAGAAGCTGGTCGTTGAGGTCGAGCCTGCGCATCGACCCAGGACAACACGCCGGGATCGGGTGCGACCCGCCACAGTTCGGAAAAGACGTTGGTGTCGACGAGGATCATTCGATGCGCAGCGGCATGGCAGGCGTCTTGTCGCGGAGCTGGCTGAACTGCTCGCCTTCGGCGTCGGTCAACTCCAACACTGAGGCCAGCACCGGTGACTGGATGCTGTCGCGGTTGATCTAGGGCGGGTTCGACGACTCTGCCGAGTGCGGTATCCCGGCCCACCTCTTGCTGAGGCTGCGATGCGGGCGACTGCCTGTAGCCAGGCAGCGCGGGCTGTGCTAAAAGCAGACGGCGCTGGGCCGCACTGATGGCCAGCATCGTCATCCGATCAACCATTTCCAGCGAGCAGCAACCATGTCAATTCGTATCAACGACACCGCCCCCGATTTCACCGCCGATTCCACTGCCGGCCAAATCAAGCTGCACGAGTGGATCGGCAACGGTTATGCGATCCTGTTCTCGCACCCGAAGGACTTCACCCCGGTTTGCACGACCGAGTTCGGCGCAGTCGCGCAACTCGCCCCCGAGTTCGCCAAGCGCAACACCAAGGTGATGGGCGTATCGGTCGACAATGTTGAAGAGCACAGGAAGTGGAAGCGCGACATCGAGCATTTCGCCGGCACGCCAGCGGACTTTCCGATCATCGACGACACCTCGCTGCATGTGTCCAAGCTGTACGACATGCTGCCGGCCGATGCCTATCTGCCTGATGGCCGCACACCGGCGCACAGCGCAACCGTGCGCACTGTATTTATCATCGGCCCGGACAAGAAGGTGCGCCTGACCATGTCGTATCCGATGTCGGTGGGCCGCAATTTCGCCGAGATCCTGCGTGCGCTCGACGCAGTGCAGGCGACCGATGGCGTGCCGATCGCCACGCCGGCGAACTGGGTGCCCGGCCAAGACGTGATCGTCGCGTTGAGCCTGAACGACTCGCAGGCCAAGGAGAAGTTCGGTGCGATCGACGTCAAGCTGCCGTACCTGCGATTCACCAAGGCGCCAAAGAAATAAGCGCCTGCGCGTGACTCCACCTGCACGGCTGCGAGCCTTCACGCTCTGGGTCAGTCCGCGACTGCAGGCGAATGTCCGGGCATCAAGACGCGCCTTCGGCCCCGCATTCGTGAAGGAAGCGGACTGCCGAGGGCTGCGCGCGCACACGGAACCTGGCGCCGGCCTCGTCGGCGCTTTCGGCCAGCACGTCGCAGCGGGCGTAGATGTCGCGCCGCAGCTGCTGCGCGGACCACGGCACGAACAGCTCGACCTCGACCAGGTCCTTCTGGAAAAAACGCACGATGAGCGAGCGCAGTTCCGCCACGTCGTCGGCGCGGCGGGCGCTCATCACGACGCAGCCGGGGTAGCTGGCGCGCAGTTCGGCTTCGATTTCGTGCCGCCTGTGCGAATCGCCGGCCTGATCGATCTTGTTGAACACGCGGATGCGCGGGACGTCCTGCGCGCCGATCTCCGCCAGCACGTCGTCGGTGACCTGGCGCTGACGCTCGAAGCCCGGGTCGCTGGCGTCGATCACGTGCAGCAGCAGCGAAGCGTCCAGCGCCTCGTCCAGCGTGGACTTGAAGGATTCCACCAGACCGTGGGGCAGGTTCTTGATGAAGCCGACGGTATCGCTGACCAGAACCCTGGGAACGCTTTCCGGGTGCAGCACGCGCACGGTGGTGTCCAGGGTGGCGAACAGCTTGTTCGCCACCAGCACTTCGCTGCCCGTGAGCGCGCGCATCAGCGTTGACTTGCCTGCGTTGGTATAGCCCACCAGCGCCACGCTGGCCACGCCCTGGCCCTGCTGGCGCCGCGCGCGCTGGATCTGGCGCTCGGTTCCCATGCCGTCGATTTCCAGCTGCAGCTCGGCGATGCGGTCGCGGATCTTGCGCCGGTCCAGCTCGGTGTGGGATTCACCGGCGCCGCGGCCTCCCGTGCCGCTGCGCTGTCGTCCCTGCGGCCCGGCCAGCTTGGCCGCCTCGCGCAGGCGCGGCGCCATGTAGCCCAGGCGCGCGATCTCGACCTGCGCGCGCGCGGCGCGCGAGCGCGCGTGGCGGTGGAAGATCTCCAGGATCACCATGGTGCGGTCCATCACCTCGCATCCCACGGCCTTCTCCAGGTTGCGCGCCTGGGACGGGGAGATTTCGTGATCGATCAGCAGCACCTGGATGCCTTCGAGTTCCGGGGTCGTCGCATGCCCGGACCGCTCGTCGCGTGCAGCGCCGGCCTGACTTTCCACGAATTCGCGCACTTCCTCGCGCTTGCCCGTACCCAGGTAGGCCGTGGTGTCGAAGTTGGCGCGCTTCTGGGTGAAGGTCTGCACCGCCCGATAACCCAGGGTCTTCGCCAGCTCGCGCAGTTCGGCGAGCGAGGATTCGAAATCCCCGTCGCTCACGTCGGGCAGTTGCACCGCGGCCACGACGGCGTCAAGGGGTTTTTCCTGGGAATCTGGCGTCATGGGGTCCGTGCGAGGCTTGAGAAGCCTCGCATCGTACGCGCAGCGCCGGCCCGCGTGGGGCGGACTCTGGGTGCTCAGACGCACCAGCAGGTGGTCGTAGCCGACCGAGATCTCCGGATGGTGCCAAGCCGCCTCGGCCAGGTGGGCGACGGCCCCGACCGCCAGCACGCTGGCCTTCCAGCCCGCGGTGCGGTAGCTGCGCTGGATACTGTCGCCGTCACGCGACCAGCGCGGCAGCTCGGCGAGCAGCCGTGCGTCGACGGCTTGCGCTTCGTACACGCGGTCGCGGGGTGTGCTTGTGGAACGCTCAGGCAATTGCGGCTAGGCCCTCTGCGATGCCCTTCAGGCAACGGGAACGTGCCACCCGTCTGCGCAGCGCGCACTCGCCAAATGTTGATCGCGCAAGCATCGTTTACGCAATTTTTACGGAGCGAGTGCGCATATTTTCACCATCTTTACGTCGTCAATCCTAGGCTTTGAGCATCGATCAACATCCGGGAGAAGTCCGATGTCTGACCTGCTTTGGCTTGGCCTGATCGCAGCCATGTTCGCTTCCACGCTGCTCCTCGCACGCGGTTGCGCCGCGCTGCAAAAGGTGAATTGACATGAGCAGCCTGTACCTCATCGGCGGAGCAATCACATTGCTCCTTGTCGTCTACCTCGGCTGGGCCCTGGTGCGCGCGGAGGACTTCTGATGACGCTCTCGTTCGTCATCGTGCTGCTCGGGCTGTTTGTTGCGTTGGCGCTCGTTTCCCGCCCACTTGGTGGCTATATGGCGGCGCTTGCCGAAGGGCGTATACCGTCGCGACTGCTGCGAGCGGAGACTGCATTCCTGCGCATCGCCGGCGCGCAGCCCGAGCGCGAGATGGGCTGGCGCGCCTACGCGACGGACTTGCTGGTTTTCAACCTCCTCGGCGTGCTCGCCGTTTATGCGTTGCAGCGACTGCAAGGCGCGCTGCCGCTGAACCCCAATCAGTTCGGCGCGATCGCGCCTGATTCGGCATTCAACAGTGCGGTGAGCTTCGTCACGAACACGAATTGGCAAGGCTACTCCGGCGAGAGCGCCATGGGAAACCTTGTACAGATGCTCGGCTTCACGGTGCAGAACTTCCTGTCGGCAGCCACCGGCATCGCGGTGGCTTTCGCGCTCATTCGCGGCTTCGCGCGTCGAAGCAGTGCGACCATCGGGAACTTCTGGGTCGACCTTACGCGCGTCACGGTCTATCTGCTGCTTCCGTTGGCGCTCGTTGTCGCGGTGATCCTCGGCAGCCAAGGCGTACCGCAGACGCTGCGGAGCGATTGGAGCGTCACGCTGCGCAGCCCGGTGAGCTATCAGCTGCCCAAGCTCGATGCGCAGGGAGTTCCGATCAAGGGCGCCGACGGTCAACCGGTGCTGGTGGCCTCGCAAGCGACGTCGCAGACCTTGCCGATGGGGCCGGTGGCATCACAGGAAGCGATCAAGGAGTTGGGAACCAACGGCGGCGGCTTCTACAACGCGAACTCGGCACACCCCTACGAGAATCCCAACGCCTGGACAAACCTGCTCGAGATCTTCTGCCTCCTGCTGATCTCGGCGGCTCTGTGCCACACCTTCGGCCAACTCGTCGGCGATCGCCGTCAGGGCTGGGCCCTGCTGAGCGCGATGGCATTGATGCTGGCCGTGGGCATGGGCTTCGAGGCGCACTTCGAACAACAGGGCAATCCCCGTTTCGCGTCCCTGCACATCGACCAGGCTCCAAGCAGCTCCCAGGCCGGGGGCAATATGGAAGGCAAGGAAACGCGCTTCGGCATTGCCACGACAGCCATCTTCACGGCCGCAACCACGGGCACGTCGACGGGAGCAGTGGACTCGATGCTCGACTCCAACACGCCGCTCGGAGGCATGGTGCCGATGATCATGATGCAGCTCGGCGAAGTCGCCCCTGGCGGAACCGGCACCGGACTGTACGGCATGTTGCTGATGGCGTTGATGGCCGTTTTCGTCGGCGGACTGATGATCGGCAGGACTCCGGAGTACGTCGGCAAAAAGATCGAAGCGTTCGAGATGAAGATGGTCTCGCTCGGCCTGCTGATCTCACCGCTGCTCGTCTTGCTTGGCACCGCCATCGTCTCGGTTACCGCAGCGGGCGTGGCCAGCTTGAATAACCCGGGGCCGCACGGCTTCTCGGAAATGCTCTACGCATTCACGTCGGCAGCAAACAACAACGGCAGCGCCTTTGCCGGGCTGAACGCCAACACACCGCTCTACAACCTCCTGTTGGCGCTCGCGATGTGGTTCGGCCGCTTTGTCACCATCATCGCAGCCCTGGCCGTGGCAGGTTCGATGGCGTCGAAGAAGCGGCTGGCTGAGTCAAGCGGCACGATGCCCACGCACGGGCCGCTATTCGTCGGTCTTCTGATCGGCACCATCGTGCTGCTCGCCGCGCTGACATTCCTGCCGGCGCTCGCGTTGGGGCCGATCGCCGAACATCTGGTCCTTTGGCGAGGTCACTGAAATGTCCCGCAAGGCACTTCCGTTGCTCGAACCCGCATTACTCGCCCCCGCTCTCGGCGACAGTATCAGGAAACTCGATCCCCGAGTGCAATTTCGCAATCCCGTGATGTTCGTGGTTTACGTCGGCAGCGTGCTGACCACCGCGCTGTGGCTTCAGGCGCTGGGCGGCCACGGCGAGGCGCCGGCCGGATTCATCGCCGCCGTCGCCGTCTGGCTGTGGTTCACCGTGCTCTTCGCCAACTTCGCCGAGGCGCTGGCCGAAGGTCGCAGCAAGGCGCAGGCCGCAAGCCTGCGCAGCACGAAAGGCGGGACCATGGCGAAGAAGTTGCGCGAGCCAAAGTACGGCGCGCCGTGGAACCTGGTCGATGCCGACGCGTTGCGCCGAGGCGACGTCGTGGTCGTCCAGGCCCACGAGGTGATTCCGTGCGACGGCGAGGTCGTCGAAGGCGCTGCGACCGTCGATGAAAGCGCCATCACCGGCGAATCCGCACCGGTGATCCGCGAATCGGGCGGCGACTTCGCTTCGGTGACCGGAGGCACGACGGTGCTGTCGGACTGGATCGTCGTGCGCTGCACGGCCGACCCCGGCGACTCGTTCCTCGATCGGATGATCGCGCTTGTCGAGGGCGCAAAGCGACGCAAGACGCCGAACGAGATCGCGCTGACCATCCTGCTGATCGCCCTGACCCTGATCATGCTGATGGCCACCGTGACCCTGCTTCCGTATTCGATGTATGCGACGCGGGCGACGGGGCACGGGCATCCGGTGGGGATCACGGTCCTCGTCGCGCTGTTGGTGTGCTTGATTCCGACGACGATCGGCGCGCTGCTCTCCGCCATTGGCGTCGCCGGGATGAGCCGCATGCTCGGCGCCAACGTGGTCGCGACCTCGGGGCGTGCGGTCGAGGCCGCGGGCGACATCGATGTGCTTCTGCTCGACAAGACCGGAACGATCACGCTGGGCAACCGCCAGGCAACCGCGTTCATCCCGGTGGCGGGAGTGGATGAGCGAGAACTCGCCGATGCAGCGCAGCTGGCCTCGCTTGCCGACGAGACACCGGAAGGAAGGTCGATCGTGGTCCTGGCCAAGCGCCGCTTCAATCTGCGCGAGCGCGATCTGGAATCCCTGCGCGCGGTGTTCGTGCCCTTCTCGGCGCAGACGCGAATGAGTGGGGTCGACATCGCCGGGCGCCCGGTGCGCAAGGGGGCGGCGGGAGAGGTTGCAAGCTTCATCACGGAGCGCGGCGGGCTGCTTCCCGTCGATCTGCAAGCGCGCGTCGACGACGTTGCGCGTCGCGGCAGTACGCCGCTGGTGGTCGCCGACGATGCCCGGGTGCTGGGCATCGTCGAGCTCAAGGACGTCGTCAAGGACGGCATCAAGGAGCGCTTCGCCCAACTGCGTCGGATGGGAATCCAGACCGTGATGATCACCGGGGACAATCGACTGACCGCAGCGGCGATCGCGGCGGAAGCCGGTGTCGACGAATATCGGGCCGAAGCGACCCCCGAGACCAAGTTGGCGCTGATCCGCAAGTACCAAGCCGAAGGCCGGCTTGTGGCGATGACCGGCGACGGCACCAACGATGCCCCGGCGCTGGCGCAGGCCGACGTTGCGGTGGCGATGAACAGCGGAACCCAGGCCGCACGCGAGGCCGGCAACATGGTCGACCTCGATTCGAACCCGACCAAGCTGATCGAGGTCGTCGAAATCGGCAAGCAGATGCTGATGACCCGTGGTGCGCTGACGACCTTCAGCATCGCCAACGATCTGGCCAAGTATTTCGCGATCATTCCGGCCATCTTCGTCGCCAACTACCCGCAGTTGCGGGCGCTCAACGTCATGCATTTGGCTACACCGGATTCGGCGATCCTTTCGGCGGTCATTTTCAACGCGTTGATCATCGTCTTCTTGATTCCGCTGGCGCTCAAGGGGGTCCGGTTCCGCCCGTTGTCCGCAGCCGTCCTGCTGCGCACCAACCTTCTCGTTTATGGAGTCGGAGGCATCGTCCTTCCCTTCATCGGCATCAAGGCCATCGACATGCTGTTGGTCGGGCTGCACCTTGCTTGAGAGCAAGGCAGGCCGCCGCGCCGGCCAGGTGTCCTGGGAGAAACGATGGGCAAGGTCCTTGGGCTACAAGGTGAACGGCAGCGCCACGATGACCGCAAGAGCATTGGTGCGA
>JAJZEB010000010.1 GCA_021805805.1 Pseudomonadota bacterium
GCCAAGGGGCCCATCGCGTCGTTGCGCCGCTTGCCCAGGCGGCCAGCCTGGGCTGCGCGCCGCGCCTAGCGCTGCACCCCTTGGCGCCTCGGCGGGGGGTGCCATTTCCCTGACGCAGTGGACTAGTATCGGGACATGCGTGCTCCGGGATCGACCTGATGCGGGCCCTGCACCGGCCCTCGCTGCGCCGCGCAGTGCTTTGCGGCGCGTTTCTGCTTGGCGGCTGCGCCTCGGCACCCGCGCCCGAAGTCGGCAGCTCGAGCGGACATTGCTGGGCCCCGGCGCCGAACTTGCGCGCCGCGTACAACCGCCGCTACACGGTGCTCGGGCACAGCTACACGCCGCTGCGCAGCGCCGACGGCTACGACACCGAGGGCACCGCGTCGTGGTACGGATGGGAATCCGGGTCGACCACCGCGATGGGCACCCGCTTCAATCCGCGCGCGTTCACCGCGGCCAGCCGGCAACTGCCGCTGCCGACCTGCGTGCGCGTGATCAACCTGGCCAACGGCCGCAGCACCGACGTGCTGGTCAACGACCGCGGACCGTTCGTCGACAGCCGCATCATGGACCTGTCGTACGGCGCGGCGCTGGCGCTCGGCGTCACCCGCACCGGTACCGCTCACGTGCGCATCGTCGCCCTCGCCGACTTGCCGCCGCAGCCGGCGGTGCCGGTGGCGCCCCCGTCGCCGGGTCCGATGACGGCGCCCAGCGTCGTCGCGGCGCCGGCCGCGGCCGGCTCTGCGCCGGGGCCGCAACCGTCAGCCGGCGCGTCGGTGCCGCTGGTGCAGCCGCTCCCGGCCTCGGCGCCACTGGTGCAGCCGCTCCCGGCCGCGGCACCGCCGCTGCAGCCGCAGCTGGCCTCGGCGCCACCGGTGCAGCCACTGCCGCGATCGATCGAGGATCCGCCGCCAGCGACGGCGTCCGCTTCGGGCGAGCGCGCGCTCGACGCGCTGATCGCGCGCGCCGATGCAACGCCGCAGCCCCCCGGCGCTACCGCCGAGACGCCGCCGGCGCGCGCCGCAGAAGCGGTCGCGCCGCTATCGACCGGACGGGTGCAGGCGTACGTGCAGACCGGCGCGTTCACCGCCCACGAGCGCGCGCTGGCCGAGCGCGACCGCCTGCGCGCCGCCGGCTTCGCCCAGGTCGACGTGGTGCCGGGCATGGTGCGCGGCGTCACGTTCTGGCGCGTGCAAATCGGGCCGCTGCCCAGCGACCGGCCCGACGCGACGCTACGCAGCCGCCTGACCGCGCTCGGCCTGCGCGACTACACCGTCGTGCAGCAGTAGAGCTGCGCCGAGGCAGCCGCTGCGGCAGCCTAGAATGCTCAAGTTGACTCGCGACAAGACCATAATGCTCGAATACGTATCAAGATTGACGAGCGTGCTGTCGGCGGCCGCAGCCCAGCTGTGGGCCGAGGCGCCGGCGGCGCAGCTCGAGCGCCCGAAAGCCGCCGGCCATGGTGATTTCTCGTGCACGCTGGCGATGCAGCTGGCGCGCCAGCTCAAGCGCAACCCGCGCGACATCGCGCAACAGCTGATCGACGCGGTGCGTGCCGACGCGGAACTCGCCTCCGGATTGCAAGCAATCGAACTGGCCGGTGCCGGATTCGTCAACGTGCAGTTGGCGCCGAATGTGAAGCAGCGCATCGTTCGTCAGGTGGTCGGCGCCGGAAGGCAGTTCGGTCGGCTCGCAGAGGATCCGTCCAAGCAGGTTCTGGTCGAGTTCGTCTCGGCCAATCCGACCGGCCCGCTGCACGTCGGCCACGGCCGCCAGGGCGCGCTCGGCGACACCATCGCGGAACTGCTGGCCACGCAGGGCTGGCAGGTGACGCGCGAGTTCTACTACAACGACGCCGGAGTGCAGATCGGCAACCTGGCGTTGTCGGTACAAGCCCGTGCACGCGGCCTGGCACCCGGTGAACCGGGCTGGCCCGACGCAGCGTACAACGGCGACTACATCACCGACATCGCGCGCGACTACATGGCCCGCGGCTCGGTGCAGGCGGCCGACGGCGACGCGGTGCGCGCGCTCGGCGACGCCGCGGATCTCGACGCCATCCGCGCGTTCGCGGTAGCCTACCTGCGCCGTGAGCAGGACCTCGACCTGCGCGCTTTCGGCATCCGCTTCGACAACTACTACCTGGAGTCGAGCCTGTACCGCGACGGACGCGTCGAAGCCACGGTTCAGGCGCTGGTCGGGTCGGGCCACACCTACGAAAGCGACGGCGCGCTGTGGTTGCGCACGACCGATTTCGGCGACGACAAGGACCGGGTGATGCGCAAGTCCGACGGCACGTACACCTATTTCGTTCCCGATGTCGCCTATCACCTGGCCAAGTGGGAACGCGGATTCCGCCACGCCATCAACATCCAGGGATCTGACCATCACGGCACCATCGCCCGGGTGCGCGCCGGACTGCGCGCAGCGAATCCGGCGATTCCTCCGTCGTACCCCGACTACGTGCTGCACAAAATGGTCACCGTGATGCGCGGTGGCCAGGAAGTCAAGATCTCCAAGCGTGCGGGCAGCTACGTCACCGTCCGGGACCTGATCGAATGGTCGGGCGGCGTGCGCGACGACATGCCGGACGACGCGCGCGCGCAGGCGCTGGGCCGCGGTCGCGACGCGGTGCGCTTTTTCCTCGTCTCGCGCAAGGCCGATACCGAGTTCGTGTTCGACGTCGATCTGGCGCTGGCGCAAAGCGACGAGAACCCGGTCTATTACGTGCAATACGCGCATGCACGCATCTGCTCGGTGCTGGCGCAGTGGAACGAACGCGACGGCGGCAACGAGCACGAACTGGCCGCGGCCGACCTGTCGCCGCTGACGCATCCGCGCGAGCTCGAGCTGATGATGCTTCTGGGCGCCTACCCGCAGGTGCTCGCGCAGGCCGCGCTCGACCTGACGCCGCATGACGTGGCGTTCTACGTGCGCCAGCTTGCCGGCGCGCTGCACGCCTATTACAACGCCGAGCGCGTGCTGGTCGACGACCACGCGCTGAAGATCGCTCGCCTGGCGCTTCTGCTCGCAGTGCGCCAGGTGTTGCACAATGCACTGAGCGTGCTCGGAGTCAGCTCCCCGCAGCGCATGTAACCAGCATCAGGATCCGTCTCATGACCCGACCCCTTTGCCCCCTTGCCGCGCAGCGCGGCGGCACCCTGCTCGGCCTGATCATCGGCCTGGTGCTCGGGCTGGCGATCGCACTGGCCGCCGCGATGTACATCACCAAGGCGCCTTTGCCGTTCATGAATCGATTCCAGCAGCGGCCGGCGATCAGCGCGTCGGCCGCGGCGAACTGGAATCCGAACCGCGACCTGGCCGGTGGTCCCGCGCCGGTGGCGGGCAGCTCGACCGCGTCCCCGGTGAGCAGCGCACCGCTGTCGCAGAGGGCGATCGAAGCCCTCGGACAACCCCCCGGCGGCGTCGTGCAGGGAGCGAACTCGTCGGCTCCTGCGGTGGCGCCGGCTCCAAGTTCCGCACCGGCAGCGAACCTGCAGTACATCGTCCAGATCGGTGCCTACGGCGATCGCGCCGACGCCGAACGCCAGCGCGCGAAGGTCGCGCTGGCCGGGCTCGAGGCGCGTCTGGACGTACGCGTGGTCGGTGGCCGAACCCTGTACCGCGTGCGCGTCGGGCCCTACGCCAGTCAGGCCGATGCGGACAAGGCACAGCAAGCGCTGAACAACGCCGGGATCACTTCGGTCGTTGTCAAGATGGTCAATTAATAACGAATCGCTCCGGCTTTCCGCACGCACCCACAGCCACTCTCGAAAGGAAAATCGATGTTCCGATGGTTCGCACGCATCGCGACCGCGATGCTGTTGTTGCACACCTTCACGGCGCAGGCCGCGCCGGCTTTTGACGAAGGCAAGGCCTACACCAGACTGGCGGTGCCGCAGGCCGTATCGCCGAGCGACAAGGTCGTGGTCACCGAATTCTTCTGGTACGACTGCCCGCATTGCGCCGCGTTCGAGCCCGAGCTCGAGGCGTGGATCAGGAAACAGCCCGCCGACGTCGTCGTCAAGCGTGTCCCGGTGGCGTTCGCGCCGCAATTCGTCGCCCAGCAAAAGCTCTATTACGCGCTGAAGGCGCTGGGCAAGGTCGACGCCTTGCAGGGCGCGATCTTCCGCGCCATCCACCAGCAGCACATCGCGCTGGGTACCGAAGCGCAAATGGCCAACTGGCTGGCAGGCAAGGGCGTGCCGCGCCAGCAGTTCGAGAACGCGTTCAATTCGTTCGGCGTGCAGATGGAAGCCAAGCGCGCGACGCAAATGGTGCAGGACTACCAGATCAGCGGCGTGCCGACGATGGCGGTGCAGGGCACCTATACGCTGTCGGCATCGATGCCGGAGACCCCGACGACGCCGCAAGTGCTGCAGGCCGTGGACATGCTGATCGCGAAAGTTCGCGCCGAATTGAAGCACTGATCGCGCCGACCGGCCGGCGCCGCGGCGCCGGCGGCATCTTCGACCCTGCGCGCCCGGGGTGGCAATGGCGGCCGAGATGCCTACAATGCCCAAATCATGAAAGCAAACTTCATGCCGATGATTGGGCGATGGCATCTCGCGCTGGCTTGCGTGGCGCTGATCTGCACGCACACGGCCCAGGCGCTGCAAAGCGACCGCAGCCAGCCGCTGCTGGTCGACGCCGGCGCGATGCATTACGACGACGTCAAGCAGCTCGACGTTTTCACCGGCAACGTGGTGGTGACCAAGGGTTCGCTGGTGATCCGTGCGCAGCGCGTCGAAGTCAAGCAGACTCCCGACGGCTTTGCCATGGCTGCGGCGTTCGGCGACACGGCACATCCGGCGACGATCGATGAAACCCTCGATTCGGCCCCGGGCGCACCGACTGCGACCCTGCACGGACACGCGCTGAACCTGCGCTACGACGGGCGCACCGACATGCTCACCCTGCACGGCCAGGCCCTGCTCGAACGATTGCTCGACGGCCGCGTCAGCGACCGTGCGCAAGGCCAGACCATCCGCTACGACAACCTGAACGACCGATTCATGGTCACTGCAGGCAAGGACGGGTCGACCGCGAGCAATCCCGAAGGTCGCGTGCGCGTGATGCTGGTGCCACGCGGAGCGCCCACGCTGGCGTCCGCGCCCGGCACCGCGCTGCGCCCCAGCCGGTCGCTGCGCCCCGGCAAGTCGCCGGCAGCGACACAGCCGCAGCCGGCGATTCGCCCATGAACAAGGTACGTTGTCGCTGGCAAGCCGCGCACAGCGTGCCGCGCGCAGCGGACACAGCCGGGGACAAGCCCGGGGAGAAGCCCGGGGAGAAGCGCCGGTGAACGCGCGGGACGATCTCGACAGCAGCGCGCTGCTGAGCGTGCGCGGACTGCACAAGCGCTACGGCGGGCGCGTCGTGGTGCGCGACGTCGGTCTCGACGTGCGCGCCGGCGAAGTGGTCGGGCTGCTCGGGCCCAATGGAGCGGGCAAGACCACGTCGTTCTACATGATCGTCGGCCTGGTTCGCGCCGACGGCGGGCGGATCCAGCTCGGCGGCGAGGACGTGACCCGTCAGCCGATGTATCGCCGCGCTCGCCTGGGGCTGTCGTACCTGCCGCAGGAAGCGTCGATCTTCCGCGGCCTGAGCGCTGCCGACAACATCCGCGCCGTGCTCGAACTGCAGCACGACGCCGACGGGAGGCCGCTCAAGCGCGCGGCCATCGATGCCAGGCTCGAGCAACTGCTGCGCGAGCTGCACGTCGAGCACCTGGCCGAGACACCTGCCACCGCGCTGTCGGGGGGTGAGCGCCGCCGCGTCGAGATTGCGCGTGCGCTCGCCACCGAGCCGCGGGTCATCCTGCTCGATGAACCGTTCGCGGGGATCGACCCGATCGCAGTGATCGAGATCCAGCGCATCGTCCAGTTCCTCAAGTCGCGCGGAATCGGCGTCCTGATCACCGACCACAACGTGCGTGAGGCGCTGGGCATCTGCGACCACGCCTGCGTGATCAGCGAGGGCAGGGTGCTGGCCACCGGGCAGCCGCAGGCCATCGTCGAGAACCCGGCGGTGCGCAAGGTGTATCTCGGCGAGGGGTTCCGGCTGTGAAGCAGTCGCTGAACCTGCGCCTGTCGCAGCACCTGGCGCTGACCCCGCAGTTGCAGCAGTCGATCCGACTGCTGCAACTGTCGACGGTCGAGCTGCAGCAGGAAATCGAGCAGATGCTCGAGGCCAATCCGTTCCTCGAGCCCGACGATTCCGATGCGGCAGCGACCGATGCGGCTGTTGCCGGCGCTGCGCCGGCCGATGGCGCGTCGACAACCGGCGACGCCGCGGCGGCCGACACCCCGTCCGCGGCGGACGCCTCCGGCGCGGGCGACGCCGCGGACGCGCGCACACCGGCGCAGGCGAACAGCGGCGCCGATGCCGCCGAGTCGCGCAGCGACTCCAGCGACGGCGACTCCGGCGAAACTGCCGAACTGCGGCTGGAACACGACGATTGGCGCGACGATGGCGGCCACGACTGGGACGAGGCGCCCGGCGACAGCTGGCAGGCTGCCGGCAGCGGCGACAGCGACGATGAATTCGACCCGCTCGGGCTCGCTCATGCGGCGCTCGACTTGCGCGCGCACTTGCGCGCGCAGCTCGCCGGCGTTCCGCTGTCGCCGACCGAGCGCGCGGCGGCCGAGGCGGTGATCGATTCGCTCGACGACGACGGCTACTTGCTCGAAGGGCCCGAGCAACTGGCCGCAGAACTCGATGCGCAGGCGGACGATGCGCAGCGTGAGGCGCTTGCTGAGGCGCTGCGCGTTGCGCTACGCCTTGTGCAAAGCTTCGACCCGGCCGGCATCGGCGCCTGTTCGCTCGCCGAGTGCATGCAGCTGCAATTGCGCCGTTTGCCGAATTCGCCTGCGCGCGAACTGGCGCTGGCGCTTTGCGCCGGGGGGCACCTGACGCTGCTGTCGCGGCGCGACTGGAAGCGTTTGGGCCGTGCGCTCGACGTCGACGAACCCGCGCTGCGCTGCGCACAGCAGCTGATCGCCCGGCTCGATCCGCGTCCCGGAGCTCGATTCGGCGCCAGCACCGCGCAGGCCGTCCAGCCCGACGTGCTCGCGCAGCGCGTGGGCCGGCGCTGGCGTGCTGTGCTCAACCCGGAGGTTCTGCCGCGGCTGCGCATCAACGGCCTGTACGCCGAGCTGCTGCGGCGCTCACGCGAGGGAGGCGGACTTTCGGGTCAGCTGCAGGAAGCGCGCTGGTTCGTGCGCAATGTGCAACAGCGTTTCGAAACCATCGAGCGGGTAGCGCAAGCCGTCGTCGAGCGGCAGCAGAACTTCTTCAGCCACGGCGAACTGGGCATGCGCCCGCTGGTGCTGCGCGAGATCGCCGACGAGCTCGGGTTGCACGAATCGACCATTTCGCGGGTGACGACGCACAAGTACATGCTGACGCCGCACGGCACCTTCGAGCTCAAGTATTTCTTCGGCTCGGGACTGGCCACCGACACCGGCGGCAACGCTTCGAGCACCGCGGTGCGCGCGATCATCCGCCAGATGGTGCACGACGAAGATACGCTGCGGCCGCT
This sequence comes from Pseudomonadota bacterium, assembly GCA_021805805.1. Classification (GTDB taxonomy): domain Bacteria; phylum Pseudomonadota; class Gammaproteobacteria; order Burkholderiales; family Burkholderiaceae_C; genus Thiomonas_A. The sequence goes on from JAJZEB010000010.1 coordinate 7,541, forward strand.
GTCCGACGGTGAAATCGCCGAGCGACTCGCTGCGCAGGGGATCAGCGTGGCACGGCGGACAGTCGCCAAGTATCGCGAGGCACTGCGCATCCCGCCGGCCACGCAGCGCAAGACCGCGTAGCCGGAGTTTCGCTCAGCCGCGCATCATGCGCCGCGGATTCGCCGCACCAGCGCGGTCGTCGAACGTCCCGGGATCAACGCGATCGCGCGGGCCGTTCCTCCCCAGCTGCGCACAAGCGCGGTCTCGCGCAAGGTCTCGATGGCGTAATCCCCGCCCTTGACGTAAATGTCCGGACGCACGCGATCCAGCAGGGCCAGCGGATCGCGCTCGTCGAACACGACCACCAGGTCGACGCTGCCCAGCGCAGCGAGCACCGCGGCGCGATCCTCGGCGGCGTTGAGCGGACGCTCCGGACCCTTGCCGAGCTGACGCGCCGAAGCGTCGGAATTGAGTCCGACGAGCAGAGCCGCGCCCAGGGCGCGCGCCTGCGCCAGGTAGGTGACGTGGCCACGGTGCACGATGTCGAACACGCCGTTGGTGAACACCAACGGGCGCGGCAAAGCGGCGAGCGCGCTTTCGAGCTGCTGCGGCGCGCAGATCTTGCGCAGGAAATCCGGCGCCGGCAAAGTGGAATCGGGATTTTGCATGCCGCACATTGTCGCAGAGGGGTGCCCTCCGGCGGCTGCGGCGGCCTCGATGCGCGCGGTAGAATGGCCGGTCCTTCCCGGTCCGTTTCCTGCCTCCGCCCTCCGGCGCGCGCCAGCGTGCCCAGCACATCATGAACGACACGACGACCCTCGCCGGGGCCGAAGACAACCTCATTCGCAAGACCGAGATCATCATCAGCGGCGTGCTGCGCGGCGGCGTGTTGCTGAGCATTGGCGTCATCCTCGTCGGGGTCGTCTACGGCTACGTCCTGCCGTTGCTCGGCCACGCCGCGGGCTCGACTTTTCCCGACACCCTTCCCGGAGTGATCGCCGGCCTCGAGGCCGGCAGGCCGATGGCCATCATCAGCGCCGGCCTGCTCATCCTGGTGGCCACTCCGGTGATTCGGGTCGCGGTGTCGATCGCCGCTTTCGCCATCGAGAGCGACCGCACCTACGTGCTCATCACCGCGCTGGTTCTGGCGATCCTGCTGGTGAGCATTTTCGGCATCGGCGCGAACGTCGGCAAGGCGGCGACGACGAGCATGCCCGGGAGCACCTTCGCAGATTTCGTCTTCATCGCGCTGAGCAGCATGTTCGCGGGTTTCGTCGGTGCGCTCGCCGGGCTCGGCGGCGGCGTGTTCATCGTGCCGATCCTCACCCTCGTCTTTCGGGTTCCGTTCGCCTCGGCGATCGGCGCCTCGATCGTCTCGGTGATCGCCACCTCGTCGGGAGCCGCAGCTGCGTACGTGCGCGACCGCATGACCAATCTGCGCGTGGGCATGTTCCTCGAGATCGCCACGACGATCGGCGCGATATGCGGGGCCCTGGTTTCGTCGATGCTCAACGATACGGTGCTGTTCGTCGTCTTCGGCATCATCCTTCTGGTCTCGGCGATCCCGCTTGTGATGCGACTCGGCGAGGAACTTCCTCAGGGCGTGCAGAACCACCCCTGGGCAACGCGACTGAGATTGCCCGGCACCTACACCGACCGCCGTACGCAGCGCGAAGTCCCTTACAGCGTCGCGCACGTGCCTGCCGGTTTCGGCATGATGTACGTTGCCGGATTGGTTTCCGGCCTGCTGGGAATCGGCAGCGGCACGTTCAAGGTGCTGGCGATGGACACCGCGATGCGCCTGCCGATGAAGGTCTCGACGACGACGAGCAATTTCATGATCGGCGTGACCGCCGCGGCCTCGGCCGGAATCTTCTTCCAGCGCGGCGATATCGACCCGATGATCGCCGCGCCGGTGGCGCTGGGCGTGCTCGCCGGCTCCATGCTCGGCGCCAAGACGCTGAACCACCTGTCCAACGTCCACCTGAAGAAAATCTTCGTGCCGATGATCGTCCTGGTGGCGTGCAGCATGCTTGCACGCGGAGCAGGTTGGCTGTGACTTCCGTCGCCGGGCCGGTTCCGGCCCGGCACGTCCGTCGGCCCGGCCGTGCGCCGACGAATGCGCGACCTCCGGGCCCGGCGCGCTGATCGCATCACCGCCCGGCCGGACTGCGCGCCGCACCGGGAGGCGAGCGCTCGACGGTGCGCATGTTACCGTTTATTTCGTGAGAGTTGCCGCGTGATGCCGAACGTTTGGCGCACTAAGCGGCATTTTGTCTCACGTTATCCGCCTCGAATGCGTCCGCAGAGACACCGGCGGCTTGCTTTTGGCGCAACGCTGGCGCACACTGCAATCGCCCTCTCTGCGTCGCGCTGCGCGCGCGAGAACGGCCTAGACACGACGAACCGACCCTGTACCAGGAGAGACTTATGAACCTGACCATCAGCGGCCACCATATGGAGGTCACCCCGGCGTTGCGCAGCTATGTCGAATCCAAGCTCCACCGCGTGGCGCGCCACTTCGATCAGCTGATCAGCGTCAACGTGCTGTTGTCGGTCGAGAAGCAAAAGGAGAAGGAGCGCCGGCAGAAGGCCGAGTGCAACCTCCAACTCAAGGGCCGCAACATCTTCGCCGAATCGCAGGACGAGGACCTGTACGCGGCGATCGACGAGCTGGTCGACAAGCTCGACCGTCAGGTGGTCGAACACAAGAATCGCACCCGCTCGCACCAGGCGGTGGCCAGCAAGCACATGGATCTGGCCGGCTGACGGTGGCGGCGCCGGCCCCGTCCGGCGCCAAAACGATACACTGGGAGAAAGCGTGAACCCGTATTGCATATCATGAATCAATTGGCCCAGATCTTGCCACTGGCGCATGTTCAAGTGAACGTCGAGGCCAGCAGCAAAAAGCGTGCGTTCGAATCCGCTGGACTGTTGTTCGAGAACCATCTCGGTCTTGCGCGTGCGGTGGTCACCGACAATCTGTTTGCACGCGAGCGCCTCGGCTCCACCGGCCTGGGGCAGGGGGTCGCGATCCCGCACGGCCGCATCAAGGGCCTGAAGCAACCGAGCGCGGCGCTGATCCGGCTGCGCAGCCCGGTCGCGTTCGAGGCCCCGGACAACCAGCCGGTGCAGTTGCTGGTGTTCCTGCTGGTTCCCGAGGCAGCCTCGGGCAAGCATCTCGAAATCCTGTCGACGATCGCCGAAATGCTGTCCGACGATACCTTCCGCCAGCGTCTGCTCGACGCCGCCGACGCAACCGCGATGCATCGCCTGGTCCACGAGTGGTCGCCGTTGCAGCATGCCGCCTGAGCATGGCGCGAACATTGCCGTGATGCCGCTCGTCGACCGCTGTCGGCCGCCAAGCCGCGCCCGATCCGTGCCCGACTGTTCGAGGCCGTGAAGCGTTGAAAGCGTCGACCCTGTCCGCCGACAGCCTGTTCGAGGCCAATGCCGCGCTGCTCAAATGGCAGTGGCTGGCCGGACAGAGCAATCCGGAGCGCCGCTTCGACGACGCCGCGGTCGAAGGCGCCAGCTCGGGCGCCGACCTCGTCGGCTACCTGAACTACATCCACCCGTACCGGGTGCAGATCCTCGGCTGGCGCGAAGTGCATTATCTGGTGCACGCCGACGAAGCCGACAGCGGCCGCCGCGTGCGCCGCGTCGTCGGCCTGGAGCCGCCGGCGCTGGTCATCGCCGACGGGCAGGAGCCGCCTCCGGCCCTGGTGCAGGCCAGCGACGAGGCCGGAATCCCGCTGTTCACGACGCAGGAACCCGCCGCGTTCGTCATCGACGTGCTGCGCGCGTATCTGTCGAAGCTGTTCGCCAACCGAACCACGCTGCACGGCGTGTTCATGGACATCCTGGGACTGGGCGTACTGATCACCGGCGAGTCGGGGCTGGGCAAGAGCGAGCTGGGGCTGGAGCTGATCTCCCGTGGCCACGGCCTGGTCGCCGACGACTGCGTCGAGCTGCTGCGAGTGACCCAGAGCACGATCGAGGGCCACTGCCCGCCGCTGCTGCAGAACCTGCTCGAGGTGCGCGGCATCGGCATCCTCGACATCCGCACCATCTTCGGCGAGACCGCGGTCCGCCGCAAGCTGCGGCTGCGGCTGATCGTCCACCTGGTGCGCCGCGACACCCAGGATCAGGACTTCGAGCGCCTGCCCACCGGAAACGTGCGCCAGGACCTGCTCGGCGTTGCGATCCGCAAGGTCCTGATCCCGGTCGAGGCCGGGCGCAACCTCGCGGTGCTGGTCGAGGCCGCTGTGCGCAACACCATCCTGCAACTGCGGGGAATCGACACCTTCAAGGAATTCCAGGAGCGCCAGCGCCTGGCGATGCTCGAAGGCGGCGACGACTGAGGGCGCGAACCGATCGCCTCAGCTGCCGGTGTCTTCCGGCGGCGGGCGATGCGGGCAATGCGCGCGCGCGCAGTTCGCGTACAGCGCCAGCGAATGCTCGCGCAGCATGAAGCCGCGCTCGCCCGCGATGCTCTGCTGCCGTCGCTCGATCTCGGCATCGACGAACTCCTCGACGCGGCCGCAATCCAGGCAAAGCAGGTGGTCGTGATGCTTGCCTTCGTTGATCTCGAAGAACGACTTGCCGGACTCGAAATGGGTTCGCGAGAGGATTCCTGCCTGCTCGAACTGCGTCAACACCCGGTAGACGGTCGCCAGGCCGATGTCGTGCGACTGGTCGTTGAGCAGTTCGCGGTACACGTCTTCGGCGGTCATGTGCCGCATCGCGCCCTTCTGGAAGATCTCGAGGATCTTCAGGCGCGGCTGTGTGACCTTGAGTCCTGTGCTGCGCAAGCCCTGGGCGTTGGAAACCGGCATGGCGAACGAGGTGTTTAGAATGGACATCATAGTTCACCCGGAGCGCGGCCACCACGCGCCGAATCCCCGATGCCCGTCCCGCTGATGCGCTGCGCGCGCCTGTTGCCGCTGTGTGCCACCTTGCTGCTGGGCGCCTGCAGTTCGGCCGCGCAGCGGCACGATCTCACCAGCCTGTTCAAGCCCTACCGCATCGACGTGGTACAGGGCAATTTCGTCTCGCAGGAGATGGCCGCTGAGCTCAAGCCCGGAATGACCCGCGAGCAGGTGCGCGCGATCCTCGGCACGCCGCTTCTGCAGGACCTGTTCCACGCCGACCGATGGGACTACGTGTTCAGCTTGCGCCAGGGCTATCAGGCGCCGCTGGTGCGGCGTTTCTCGGTGTTCTTCGACAAGAACGGACGGCTGCTGCGCACGCAGGGCGATCCGCTGCCGTCGGAAACCGCGTTCGTCGCGCAGATCAACGCGCTGCATGGCGGCCCCGCACCGAAGACCCTGACCGAAGCCCAGCTGCAGCGCGAGATCGCCGCGGCCGCAAGCCACGCTCCCGTGGCGGGCGCATCGGCACCAGGCCCGCTGACCGTGGTCGCACCGCGCACCGAAATCGACAAACTGCTGCCGCTGGTCTCGGCACCGGGGGCGCAATGACCTCGGCGCGCGCAAGCTCCGCGCGCCACCGCATTGCCGTGGCCGGCAGCAGCGGGCGCATGGGCCGTACGCTGGTCGAGGCCATCGCGACCAGCGCCGACTGTGTGCTGGCGGGCGCGCTCGACCGCGACGATGCGCCAGCGCTGGGCCTCGACGCCGGAGCCGCGATCGGCCTGCACACGGGCTGCGCGGTCACCGCCGATATCGACGCCGGGCTTCGCGACGCGCAGTTCCTGATCGATTTCACCCGCCCCGAAGGCACGCTGGCGCACCTGGATGCGTGCCTGCGCCTGGGCGTGGCGATGGTCATCGGCACCACCGGTTTCGCACCCGACGCGCTGGCGCGCATCCGCGATGCGGCAGCGCGCATCCCCATCGTGCTGGCGCCGAACATGAGCGTTGGAGTCAACGTGGTGCTGCGCCTGCTCGAGCAGGCCGGTCGCGCACTGGCGCAAGGCTACGACATCGAGGTCATCGAGGCCCACCACCGGAACAAGGTCGATGCACCTTCGGGAACCGCGCTGAAGATGGGCGAAGTGGTCGCCGCCGCCGCCGGGCGCGATCTGGCGCGCGACGCGGTCTGGACGCGCCACGGACACACCGGTGAACGCGCCGACGGCGCCATCGGCTTCTCGGTGATCCGCGGCGGCGACATCGTCGGCGACCACACGGTGCTGTTCGCCGGAATCGGCGAACGCATCGAAATCACCCACAAGTCGAGCAGCCGCGCAACCTATGCCGCCGGCAGCCTGCGCGCGGTGCGCTTCCTTGCCGGACGCTCGCCGGGGCTTTACGACATGCAGGACGTCATCGGAAGCTGAATGGCCGGAATCGGTGCGTTCTGGCGCGACGGCGACCTGCTCGCCCACGCCGTCGCGCTGCTGCTGCTGGCGATGTCGCTCGCAAGCTGGAGCGTGCTGCTGTGGAAGGCCTGGCTGCTGGGCCGGGCTCGACGCCGGGTGCCGCGCGCGATCGCCGCGTTCTGGTCTGCGCCAACGCGTGCAGACGCCTGCACGGCCGCGCTGGCGTCCGATGCGCGCGGACCGGCGGCGGATCTGGCGGCGACCGCACAGCGGCTGGACGACGCGCACCGGGCCCGGAACTGGCAAAGCCACCCCGACCGCGTGCGCCGCGAACTGCGCGATGCGCTCAGCCGCGCCAGCCGCACGCTGCACGCTGGCCACGTGCTGCTTGCCAGCATCGGCAGCACGGCGCCCTTTGTCGGCTTGTTCGGAACCGTCTGGGGCATCTACCACGCGCTGGGCGCGATCGCGACGGCGCGCCAGGCAGGCATCGATCAGGTCGCCGGACCGGTCGGCCAGACCCTGATCATGACCGCTGCCGGACTTGCCGTGGCGATTCCCGCGGTTCTCGGCTATAACGCGCTGGGCAAGCGTGCGCGCGCACTCGACGCCGAGCTCGAGGGCTTCGCGCTGGACCTGCAGCATCTGCTGCTCGACACGGATCCGCACTGATGGCGTTCGGCCGCTTCGAACGCGGTGCCGACGAGGCGCCGATCGGCGACATCAACATGACGCCGCTGATCGACGTCATGCTGGTGCTGCTGGTCATATTCATCCTCACTGCACCGCTGCTCGACGGACGCATTGCGCTGCGCCTGCCGCGCTCGGCTGCAGCGCCGGCTCCGGCGCGCGCGTCCGCCCTCGTCGTCTCGCTGCGCCGAGACGGCCGGCTTTTCCTCGGCGGCACTCCGATCACTGCCGCGCGCCTGGCGCAGCAGCTGACCGAGACCGCGCGCCGCGCGCCGGCCACCGAACTGAGGGTGCGCGCCGACACCGCTGTCCCGTACGGCCAGGTCGCCGCCGTGCTGGCCCAGGCACAGCGCGCGGGGCTGCGCAACATCGGTCTGATCACGGCGCCCGGCCCCGCCCCGCAGCGAGGGCTTGCTCCGGCCATCGGCGCCGGCGACTAAGATCCGCAACGGTGCCGCGAAAGCGCGGCGATCCATCCTCCAATTCGAAATGAACGACAAATACGACGCCGCCGCCGTCGAGCGCGCCGCGCAGGGCCAATGGCAGGCCGCAGACGCCTATCGCGTGCGCGAGGACGATTCCGCGCGCAAGTTCTACGCCTGCTCGATGCTGCCTTACCCGAGTGGCAAGCTGCATATGGGCCACGTGCGCAACTACACCATCAACGACATGCTCGCGCGCCAGCTGCGCATGCGCGGCTGGCGGGTGCTGATGCCGATGGGCTGGGACGCCTTCGGCCTGCCGGCCGAGAACGCGGCGATGAAGAACCGCGTACCTCCGGCGCAGTGGACCTATGCCAACATCGCCCACATGAAGGCGCAGATGCAGGCCATGGGGCTGGCGATCGACTGGAGCCGCGAGGTCGCGACCTGCTCGCCGGAGTACTACCGCTGGAACCAGTGGCTGTTCCTGAAGATGCTCGAAAAGGGCATCGCCGAACGCCGCACCCAGGTCGTCAACTGGGACCCGGTCGACCAGACCGTGCTGGCCAACGAGCAGGTCATCGACGGCCGCGGCTGGCGCAGCGGCGCGGTGGTCGAGAAGCGCGAGATCCCCGGCTATTACCTGAAGATCACCGACTACGCCGACGAACTGCTGCGCGCGGTGGCCGACCCCGACGACCCCGAGTTCCTCGCCGGCTGGCCCGAGCGCGTGCGGCTGATGCAGGAGAACTGGATCGGACGCAGCGACGGCGTGCGCTTCGCGTTCCCGCACCGCATCGCCGACGCCCAGGGACGGCTGATCCAGGACGGGCGGCTGTACGTGTTCACGACCCGCGCCGACACCATCATGGGCGTGACCTTCTGCGCCGTGGCGCCGGAACATCCGCTGGCCGCGCACGCCGCGGCCACCAACCCCGAGCTGGCCGCGTTCATCGCCCGCTGCCAGCTCGGCGGCACGACCGAGGCCGAACTGGCGCTGAAGGACAAGGAGGGCATGCCCACCGGCCTGAGCGTCGAGCACCCGCTGAGCGGCGAGCAGGTCCCGGTGTGGGTCGGCAACTACGTGCTGATGAGCTACGGCGACGGCGCCGTGATGGGCGTGCCCGCGCACGACGAGCGCGACTTCGCCTTCGCCACCAAGTACGGCCTGCCGATCCGCCAGGTGGTCGCTGTCGACGGCGAGACCTTCAGCACCGCGGCGTGGGCCGACTGGTACGCCGACAAGCAGCGCGGCCGCTGCGTGCACTCCGGCATCGAGCTCGACGGCCTCGGCCACCGCGACGCAGTGGCGCGCGTGGCCGCGCAACTCGCCGCGCGCGGCCTGGGCGAGGCGCGCACGACCTGGCGGCTGCGCGACTGGGGCATTTCGCGCCAGCGCTACTGGGGCACCCCGATCCCGATCATCCACTGCCCGCATTGCGGCGTGGTGCCGGTACCCGAATCCGACCTGCCGGTGCTGCTGCCCGAGGACCTGATCCCGGACGGCAGCGGCAATCCGCTGGCGCGCTGCGCGGCCTTCGTCGACGTCGCCTGCCCGAGCTGCGGCTCGCCGGCCAAGCGCGAGACCGACACGATGGACACCTTCGTCGACTCGTCGTGGTACTTCATGCGCTACACCTGCGCCGACAACGACGCCGCGATGGTCGACGCGCGCACCGACTACTGGATGCCGATGGACCAGTACATCGGCGGCATCGAGCACGCGATCCTGCACCTGCTGTACGCGCGTTTCTGGACCAAGGTCATGCGCGACCTCGGCCTGGTGCGCGCCAGCGAGCCGTTCAAGCGACTGCTGACCCAGGGCATGGTGCTGAACCACATCTATTCGCGGCGCACCGCGGCCGGCGGCATCGAGTACTTCTGGCCGCACGAGGTCGAGAACGTGGTCGACGCACAGGGCCAGATCGTCGGCGCGCGGCTCAAGGCCGACGGCTCGGCGGTCGACTACGGCGGCGTCGGCACCATGAGCAAGAGCAAGAACAACGGAGTCGACCCGCAGGACCTGATCGAGCGCTACGGAGCCGACACCGCACGGCTGTTCACCATGTTCGCGGCGCCGCCGGAGGCGACACTGGAGTGGAACGACGCCGCGGTCGAGGGCGCGCACCGCTTCCTGCGCCGGGTCTGGGACGGCGCCGTGGCGCAAGGCCCGAACGTGCCACCGGCAGCCGCGCCCTGGAGCGAACTGTCCGACGCGGCGCGCCGTGCGCGCCGTGAAGTCCATCTGCTGCTGCGCCAGATCAGCTACGACTACGAGCGCATGCAATACAACACCGTGGTCTCGGGTTGCATGAAACTGCTCAACCAGCTCGAGCAGCTCGGCGACGACGATGGCGCGCGGCGCGTGGCGCGCGAGGGCTGGGGCATCCTGCTGCGCGCGCTGTACCCGGCCACGCCGCACATCACCCATGTGCTGTGGCAGCGGCTCGAATTCACTGCCGAGCTCGGCGATCTGCTCGACGCGCCGTGGCCGCAAGTCGACGACGATGCGCTTGAGCTCGATGAAATGGAACTGGTGCTGCAGGTCAACGGCAAGCTGCGCGGCGCGCTTCGCGTACCGGCACAGGCATCGCGCGAGGCCATCGAGGCCGCCGCGCGCAGCAGCGACGCCGTGGCCCGGTTCAGCGATGGTCGCCCGCCGAAGAAAGTCATCGTCGTCCCCGGGAGGCTGGTCAATGTCGTGGTCTGACGCTCGTTGCACCAGGCGTGCGCTGCTGCTCGGCGCTGTGCTGGCACCGGCCGGCTGCGGCTTTCGCTTGCGTGGCTCTGCTGCGCTTGGCTTCCGGACGCTGGCGCTGGCCGGCGACGGCGGCCCGTTGCGCGACGCGTTGCGCCGGCGCATCGAGGCAACCACGTCGACGCGCGTGGTCGCCGACCCGAAGCACGCGCAGGCTGTTCTGACCCTGCTGCAAATCGACGAACAGCAGGTGCCGGTGGCCTACAACGCCGATGGCACCGTGGCGCAGTACCAGCTGATCGAGCGCGTGCGCTATCGGCTCACCGCCGCCTCGGGTTCCCAACTGATCGCGCCGACCACGCTGCAGCAAACGAGCACGTTGAGCTACAGCACGGGCGCCGCGCTGGCCAAGGCCAACGAAGCGCAGCTGCTGTACCACGGCATGCGCGAGGACCTGATCGAACGCATGCTGTTCCAGCTCGCCGCAGTGGGCGGTCAGGCGCGCTGATGGCCGTGCTGCGCGCCGAACAGCTGGCCGACGCACTGCGCGCGGGTCTGCGTGGTCCGTACCTGGTGTGCGGAGACGAGCTTTTGCTGGTCAACGAGGCCGTCGACCAGATCCGCAGCGCGGCCGCGGCAGCCGGCTTCGGCAGTCGCGAGCCACATCAGGTCGAGCGCGGCTTCGACTGGAGCCTGCTGCTGGGCAGCAGCCGCGAGCTCAGCCTGTTCGGTGAGCGCAAAATGCTCGAGTTGCGCATTCCCGGTGGCAAGCCGGGACGCGATGGCGCCGAGGCGCTGCTCGAACTGGCCGCCAGCCCGTCCGACGCGCTGCTCGCGCTGCTGATCCTGCCGCGGCTCGACGCGGCCACGCAGAAATCGGATTGGTTCGTGCGGCTGGCCGCAAGCGGAACCGTCGTCCGCGTCGACACGGTCGAGCCGGCGCATCTGGGCGCCTGGATGCGCCAGCGGCTGGCGCGCCACGGCCTTCGCGTGCCGCCGGGTGATGCCGGGCAGGCATGCCTGGACGTCCTGGTCGCGCGCACCGAAGGCAACCTGCTGGCCGCGCACCAGGAGGTCGAAAAGCTTGCGTTGCTGTGCGAGGCTGGAGAACTCGACGCTGCACGCATCGAGCAGCTGGTGCAGGATGCGGCCCGCTACAGTGTGTTCCGCCTTGGCGAGGCCGTTGTCGCCGGCGATGTCGCGCGCCTGACGCGGATGCTCGACGGCCTCGAGGCCGAGGGCGTGTCGGCGGTGCTCGCGCATTGGACGCTGGCCGAGGACCTACGCGTCTGGTTGCGTTTGCGCCAGGGCGTCGACGATGGCGAGCCGTTCGCTGCACTGGCTCGCGCCAACCGTATCTGGGGCCCGAAGGAAAAGCTGCTGCAGCGAGCGCTGCCCCGGCTCGGGCGCACGCTGATCGAAGGCCTGCTGCTGCGCGCGCTGGCTTGCGACCGGGCGATCAAGGGCCTGCGCCCCGCCGGCGTGCCGCACGAACCCTGGGCCAGTGTGCGCCACCTGGCGCTGGCGATGGCGCAGGCCGTGGCGCCTGCGGGCAGCGCGCAGGGAAACCGGCTGGTACTGCTGGCGCGCCGCTGACGCGGCGCACCGCGTCAATTGCGCGCCCAGTCGCGCAAACAGGCGACGTCGACGACGCCACGCCACGGCGCCCCTCCGACATGGCCGCTGGCCGGCGCGCCGCGCTCCCCGAGGCCGTCGAGGCAAGCCCAAGCGGCTTCGAAGTCGTCCCCCGCGGTGTAGCCGCACGGCGTGATCACGGTGCGCAGCCCGGCTCCATGTGCCGCGCGCAAGCCATTGCCCGAGTCCTCGAACGCCAGGCACTGGCGGGCGGGCAGGCCCAGCCGGTCGAGCACCCAGTGGTAGATCCCTGGGTCGGGCTTCTTGCGCGGCACCACGTCGCCGGCGCCAACGCAGGCGAACCAACCCGGCGCATCGTCACCGAGCGTCGAGCGCAGCAGCGCAGCGACATTGTCGGCCGTCGTCGTGGTCGCGATCGCCAGTTGCAGCCCGGCACCTCGTGCCTGACGCAGCAGACGCTCGACGCCGGGGCGCAACCGCACCGTGCCGGCGCCGACCAGCGCCACGTAGTGTGCTGTCTTCAAACGCTGCAATTCGGCGATGCGTTCGCCGGCCGAGGGTGCGTCGGCCGCGGCGCGGTCGACTTCGCGCCAATGCTGCAGCATGCGCTCCTTTCCGCCGGTGACCGCGAGCAGCTCCCCGTAGCGTCGTTCATCCCAGTGCCAATCGACTCCCGCGTCGACGAAAGCCCGATTGAACGCCACCCGATGCCCGTCGCGTTCGGTGTCGGCCAAGGTTCCGTCGACGTCGAAGACCAGCGCGCGCAGCGTGGTGTCCATCGCAATCCTCTCACCGCGCCACACGCGCACTGTGGTCATGGCTGCAGGCGGCGCCGGTTCGCGTCACAATGCGACGCATGCCATCGATCGCGATCGACACCCTGCGCTTTGCCGAAGGACTGAAGGCCGCCGGAACCCCGGCGCCGCAGGCCGACGCGACTGCGCGGCTGTTCGCCGAGGCGTTGGCCGGAAGCGTCGGCGAGCTGGCGACGCAAGCGCAGCTGCGCGAAGGATTCGCTGCCTGCGAACGCGCAGCCGATGCGATGCGAAACCGGCTCGATGCCGTCGAACACCGGGTCGACGCAGTCGAACACCGGCTCGACGCAGTCGAACACCGGCTCGACGCAGTCGAACACCGGCTCGATGCAGTCGAACACCGGCTCGATGCAGTCGAACACCGGCTCGACGCCGTCGAGCGTGAATTGAGCCGCTGCGTGCTGGCGCTGCACGGCCAAGCGCGCGATCTGGCCTGGCTCAAGGGCGGCAACATGCTGGTGCTGGCGAGCCTGCTGCCGCTGCTGTTCAAGGCCTTCGCGTGACCTGCGCGTGACCTGCGCGTGACCTGCGTCAGACGCCGTACTTCGCGGCCATCGCGTCGAGGCTCAGCGGCTTGATCCGCGACGCGCGGCCTGCCGTTCCGAATGCTTCGTAGCGGGCCTTGCAGATGCCTTTCATCGCCTTCGTCGACGCGGCCAGGAACTTGCGCGGATCGAACTCCTTGCGGTTCTCGGCGAGGAACTTGCGGGTCGCGCCGGTCGACGCCATGCGCAGGTCGGTGTCGATGTTGACCTTGCGCACCCCATGCTTGATTCCCTCGACGATTTCCTCGACCGGAACGCCGTAGGTCTCGCCCATGTCGCCTCCGAACTCGTTGATGATCTTCAGCCATTCCTGCGGCACCGACGACGAACCGTGCATGACCAAATGCGTGTGCGGAATGCGGGCGTGGATTTCCTTGATGCGGCCGATGGCCAGGATGTCTCCGGTCGGCGGCCGCGTGAACTTGTACGCGCCATGGCTGGTGCCGATGGCGATGGCCAGCGCATCGACCCCGGTCTGGGCGACGAAGTCGGCGGCCTCCTCGGGATCGGTCAACAGCTGGCTGTGATCGAGCTTGCCTTCGGCGCCGATGCCGTCCTCCTCGCCGGCGGTGCCGGTCTCCAGCGAACCCAGGCAACCGAGTTCGCCTTCGACCGACACCCCGCAGGCGTGCGCCATCTCGACCGTGCGCCGCGTCACGTCGACGTTGTATGCGTAGCTGGTCGGAGTCTTGCCGTCCGTACCCAGCGAACCATCCATCATCACCGAGGAGAAGCCGAGCTGGATCGAGCGCTGGCAGACCGCCGGGCTCGTGCCATGGTCCTGGTGCATGCACACCGGGATATCCGGGAACTCCTCGACCGCAGCCAGGATCAAATGTCGCAGGAACGGGGCACCCGCGTATTTGCGCGCGCCAGCCGACGCTTGCACGATGACCGGTGAATCGGTTTCGGCAGCCGCTTCCATGATCGCGCGCATCTGTTCGAGATTGTTGACATTGAATGCGGGAACGCCATAGCCGTGTTCGGCGGCGTGGTCGAGCAGTTGGCGCAGGGAGATCAGGGCCATGTTGGACTCCGGCAGAGTGGTTTTCGAGCGAGCTTGGTGATCAGGAAATCGCGACCTTGGACCGCTTTTCCAGGATTTCGAACGCTGGCAGCTTCTTGCCCTCGAGGACTTCGAGGAACGCGCCTCCGCCGGTCGAGATGTAGCCGATGCGGTCTGCGATCGCGTACTTGGCGATCGCCGCCAGCGTGTCGCCGCCGCCGGCGATCGAGAATCCGGAACTCTCGGCAATCGCGCGCGCCAGTGTTTCAGTGCCATGGGCGAAGGCGTCGAACTCGAACACCCCGACCGGGCCGTTCCAGACGATGGTGCCCGCCGTCTTCAGTTGCGCGGCCAGTTTCGCAGCGGTCTTCGGTCCGATGTCCAGGATCATGTCGTCGGCGGCAACGTCGGTCGCAGCCTTCACGGTGGCTTCTGCGTCTGCGCTGAAGGTCTTGGCGCAGACCACGTCGACCGGGATCGGCACTTCGGCGCCGCGCGCCTTCATCAGCGTGATGACGCGGCGCGCGTCGTCGACCAGATCGGCCTCGACCAGACTCTTGCCGACCTGCAGACCGGCAGCGAGCATGAACGTGTTGGCGATTCCGCCGCCGACGATCAGGCCATCGACCTTGTCGGCCAGGCTTTGCAGGATGGTCAGCTTGGTCGACACTTTCGAGCCGGCGACGATGGCCAGCAGCGGGCGCGCCGGATCGGCCAGCGCGCGATGCACGGCATCGATCTCGGCGGCCAGAAGCGGGCCGGCACAGGCGATTTCGGCGTACTGCGCAATGCCGTAGGTGCTGGCCTCGGCGCGATGCGCGGTGCCGAACGCATCGTGCACAAAAATGTCGCAAAGTTTCGCCATTTTGCGCGAAAGCGCGTCATCGCACTTTTTCTCGCCTTTGTTCAGGCGGCAGTTCTCGAGCAGCACCACGTCCCCCGGGCGCAACGCGAAGCCGCCGTCGACCCAATTCGACACCAACGGCACCTCGCGGCCGAGCAGCTCGCCGAGGCGGCGCGCGACCGGCGCCAGCGAATCCTGCGGGCGGAACGTGCCCTCGGTCGGGCGGCCCAGGTGCGAGGTCACCATGACGGCGGCACCCGCGTCGAGCGCCATGCGGATCGCCGGCACCGAGGCGCGCACGCGGGTGTCTTCGGTGATCGCACCGGAATCGTTCAGCGGCACGTTCAGGTCGGCGCGGATGAACACGCGACGGTCCTGCGCGAGGCCGCGCTTGCAGACTTGTTCGAAGGTCAGGATATGCATCGTCGTCTCCCCGGCGCGCGGGCGTTGCGGAACGCCCGCGCCGGCCTTGCGATCGTTGGAATCAGCTGCCGGCCACGTGCTTGACGAAGCGCAGCATGTTGCAGGTGTAGCCGTACTCGTTGTCGTACCAGGCCACGACCTTGACGAAGGTCGGGTCGAGCGCGATTCCGGCGTCGGCGTCGAAGATCGACGGCAGTGCGCAACCGCGGAAGTCGGTCGACACGACCTTGTCGTCGGTGTAGCCGAGCACCCCCTTGAGCGGTCCTTCCGACGCAGCCTTCATCGCCGCGCAAATGTCGTCCATGCTCGCCGCGCGCTCGAGCTCGACGGTCAGGTCGACCGCCGAGACGTCCGAGGTCGGCACGCGGAACGACATTCCGGTGAGCTTCTTGTTCAGCTCCGGAATCACCTTGCCGACCGCCTTCGCGGCACCGGTCGACGACGGAATGATGTTTTCCAGGATTCCGCGACCGCCGCGCCAGTCCTTGCTCGACGGCCCGTCGACGGTCTTCTGCGTCGCTGTTGCCGCGTGCACGGTACTCATCAGCCCGCGCTTGACGCCGAAGCTGTCGTGCAGCACCTTGGCGACCGGGGCCAGGCAGTTGGTCGTGCACGAGGCCGCGGAGACGATCGCCTCGCCGGCGTACTTGGCGTGGTTGACGCCGAACACGAACATCGGCGTGTCGTCCTTGCTCGGCGCCGACTGCACGACTTTGCGCGCGCCGGCGTCGAGGTGTTTCTGGCACGATTCGCCGGTCAGGAAAAAGCCGGTCGACTCGATGACCACGTCGACGCCAACTTCGCCCCACTTCAGATTCGCCGGGTCGCGCTCGGCACTGAGCCGAACCGCGCGTCCATCGACCAGCAGCCGGCCGTCGGAGACTTCGATACGGCCCGGGAAACGTCCGTGCACCGAGTCGTATTGCAGCATGTAGGCGAGGTAGTCGGGTTCGAGCAGGTCGTTGATCGCGACGACCTCGATGTCGGCGAACTCGGCCTCCTTGGCGATCGCGCGGAATGCCATGCGGCCGATGCGGCCGAATCCGTTGATCGCAACGCGAGTGGTCATCTGAAGCTCCTTGATTAGGTAATAAGAATCCAGTCCATGAAATGCGTGCTCAGGCAGCGCACTGCTGGTCGTCCACCGCCAGCAGCGCGTCCAGCGTGGGAATCACGCGGTCGGGCCCTGCCTCGGCGATCGGGCGCCCCATGTTGTAGCCGTAAGGCACGGTCCAGACGCGCAGTCCGGCGGCACGCGCGGTGGCCACGTCGATTTCAGAATCACCGACGAACAGCGCGTGCGACGGCGCCACCTGCAGCGCGTCCAGGCAATAGCGTACCGGCAACGGGTCCGGCTTCTTCGCCGCCAGGCTGTCTCCGCTGACGACGACGTCGAAATAATGCCGGATCTGGTGCGCCAGCAGCAGCTGCGCGGTGTAGCGCTGCTCCTTGTTGGTCACCACCGCGCAGCGCACGCCACGCGCGCGCAGCTCCTGCAGGGTCTCGCGCACCGTCGGGTACAGCCGACTGCGGCTGCCGCAGCGCCGGGCGTAGAACTCGGCGAACCGCGGCATCAGCCGCTGCAGCACGTCGTCGCTGCGCAGTTGCGCGCGCGTCACGCCGGTGGCGTGTGCCCAGGCCTGCGCCATCAGCTCCGAGGTGCCATGGCCGATCCAGGCTGCGACCAGTTCCTCGCTGACCGCGGCCAGCCCCTGCGCGGTCAGCAGGTCGTTGACCGCGTCGGCGATCTCCGGCGCGGACTCGACCAGGGTTCCGTCGAGGTCGAACAGGACGCAGTCGACGCGTTGCATCAGTTGCCCGAGCGCACGACGTTGGCCTCTTCAGCCTCGTGGCGCGACGCGTGCAGGCGGACCACGCCGCGCGCGACCTGCACCACATGCTCGGCCGTGATGCCGAAATGCTTGTACAGCGCTCCAGCCGGCGCCGATTCGCCGAAGCTGGCGATACCGACCACTCCGCCTGACAGCCCGACGTACTTGCGCCACAGATCCGGCTGCGCGGCCTCGATCGCCACCCGCGGCACGTACAGCGGCAGCACCAGATTGCGGTAGGCCTCGTCCTGACGGTCGAACGCTTCGGTGCACGGCATCGACACCACGCGCGCCGGAACGCCGGCGGCGTCGAGCTGCTGCTTGGCGGCAAGCGCGATTTCCACCTCGGAGCCGGTGGCGATCAGCACCACCAGCGGCTGCACCGCGTCGGCCAGCACGTAGCCACCGCGCGCGATCCGCGCCGCGTCGCCATCGCCGTGCGCGCTCGACACCAGATTCTGCCGCGACAGCAGCAAGGCGCTCGGGCCGTCGCTGCGCTCCAGCGCGCATTGCCATGCGATCGCGGTCTCGAGCACGTCGGCCGGGCGCCAGACATCGAGGTTCGGCACCAGGCGCAGGCTGGGCGCGTGCTCCACCGGTTGGTGGGTCGGCCCGTCCTCGCCGAGCCCGATCGAGTCGTGCGAGAACACGTGGACGACGCGCAGTTTCATCAGCGCGCTCATCCGCACCGCGCTGCGCGCATAGTCCGAGAACATCAGGAACGTGCCGCCGTACGGAACGAAACCGCCGTGCAGCGCCATGCCGTTCATCATCGCCGCCATGCCGAATTCGCGCACGCCGTACGACAGGTAGTTGCACGCGGCATCGGCCTCGGCGTCGGCCCACGGGCGCGAGGCCTTCACCGCGGTCAGGTTCGAGCCGGTCAGATCGGCCGACCCGCCGAACAGATCGGGCAGCGCCGGCACCAGGGTCTCGAGCGCGATCTGCGAACTCTTGCGCGTGGCGGTCGGCGCGTCGACGCCGCGCGCCCGGGCCTGCAGCGCGGAGGCGATCTGCGCCCAGTCGGCCGGCAGCTCGCCGGCCATGCGGCGCGAGAACTCGGCCGCCAGCTCGGGGAACGCAGCGGCGTACGCGCCGAAACGAGCCTGCCAGTCGGCGTGCAGCCGGGCACCGCGCGCGCGCGCGTCCCACGCGTCGTAGATGTCCTGCGGGATCTCGAACGGTGCGTACGGCCAGTCCAGCGCGCGGCGCGTGGCGTCGACTTCGGCGGCGCCAAGCGCCGCTCCGTGCACGTCGTGGGTTCCGGCCTTGTGCGGCGAACCCCAGCCGATCGTCGTCTGGCAGATGATCAGCGTGGGCTTGTCGGCGCTGGTGCGGGCCTGCGCGGTGGCGCGCTCGACGGCCAGCGCATCGTGGCCGTCGATCGGCCCGATGACGTTCCAGCCGTAGGCCTGGAAGCGCAGCACCGTGTTGTCGGTGAACCAGTGCTCGACGTGACCGTCGATCGAAATGCCGTTGTCGTCGTAATACGCGATCAGCTTGTTCAGTCCCAGCGTCCCGGCCAGCGAGCAGACCTCGTGGCTGATGCCCTCCATCAGGCAGCCGTCGCCGAGGAACACGTAGGTGTAATGGTCGACGATGCCGTGCCCGGGCCGGTTGAATCTGCGCGCCAGCTGCTGCTCGGCAAGCGCCATGCCGACCGCGTTGGCCAGGCCCTGGCCCAGCGGCCCGGTGGTGGTTTCCACGCCAGGCGTGTAGCCGTACTCCGGGTGCCCCGGCGTCTTGCTGTGCAACTGGCGGAAGCGCTTGAGCTCGTCCAGCGGCAAGTCGTAGCCGCTGAGGTGCAGCAGCGCGTACAGCAGCATCGAACCGTGCCCGTTGGACAGCACGAAGCGGTCGCGGTCGGGCCAGTGCGGCTGGACCGGATCGTGACGCAGATGGGTGCGCCACAGCACCTCGGCGATGTCGGCCATTCCCATCGGCGCACCCGGGTGACCCGACTTGGCAGCTTCGACGCCGTCGATGGCCAGGAAACGGATCGCGTTGGCCAGTCGACGGCGCTGCTGCGGGTCGATCACTGGAAACAATTCGTTATGTTGTGTCATATCACGAATCTCATGTCGGATGCATCGGGGTGCAAACCCCGAACTGTATGCCTTTCGCGACCCGGTCAGGCCGCGCGTCGCTTGTGGTCGATCAGGCGCAGGATCATCGGCGTGAAGATCAGCTGCATGGCCAGGCCCATCTTGCCTCCCGGAACGACCAGGCTGTTGGGTCGGGTCATCCACGAATCGTGCAGCATCGACAGCAGGTACGGGAAGTCGATTCCGTGCGGATCGGCGAATCGGATCACGACCATGCTCTCGTCCAGCGACGGGATGTCCTTGGCGATGAACGGATTCGACGTATCGACCGTCGGCACACGCTGGAAATTGACGTGGGTGCGCGAGAACTGCGGAGTCAGGTGGTGCACGTAATCGGGCATGCGGCGCAGGATCGTGTCCATCACCGCCTCCTGCGAATAGCCGCGCTGCACCTGGTCGCGGTGCAGCTTCTGGATCCACTCCAGGTTGATGATCGGCACCACGCCGACGAGCAGGTCGACCTGCGCCGCCACATTGACCTGCGCATCGGCGTAGCCGCCGTGCAGTCCTTCGTAGAACAGCACGTCCGACCCGGGCGCGATGTCCGCCCAGTCGGTGAAGTTGCCAGGCTCGACGCCGAACTCGGCAGCCTCGGCTGCGTCGTGCACGTATTTGCGCACCTTGCCGGTGCCGCTGGCGCCATAGCTGCGGAACACGCTTTCGAGTTCGGCGAGCAGGTTCGCATCCGGACCGAAATGGCTGAAGTTCAGGTTGCCCGCTGCTTCCTGCTTGCGCATTTCCTCGCGCATTTCGACACGGTTGAACTTGTGGAACGAATCGCCTTCGACGATCTGGGCGCGGATTTTCTCGCGGCGGAAAATGTGCTGGAAGCTGCGCATCACCGTGGTGGTGCCGGCTCCCGACGATCCGGTGATGGCGATGATCGGATGTTTGGCTGACATGGCGTTGACCCTGAGCAGATGATGGAAATGGCGAAGCCGCCGCTGCCGCTTGGCGGCAGCGGCCGACGCGAAGCGCCGCGCGCTCAGGCGCGGCCTTCGGCGCTGTACAGCGATCGATCCTTGAACAGCGGCGACGCGAAGGGCTTGTCCGAGCCGCTGTCGTACTCGCGGTGGTAACGCTCAAGGCGCTCGATCTCGTGTCGCGCGCCCAGCATCACCGGAACGCGCTGGTGCAGCGATTCGGGTTGCAGATCGAGGATGCGCCCGCGCCCGGTCGAGGCGACGCCACCCGCCTGCTCGACGACGAACGCGATCGGGTTGGCCTCGTACAGCAACCGCAGCCGACCGGGCTTGGCCGGTTCCTTGGTGTCCTTCGGGTACATGAAGATACCCCCGCGCATCAGGATGCGGTGCACGTCGGCGACCATCGACGCGATCCAGCGCATATTGAAGTCGCGCCCGCGATCGCCGGTGCGTCCGGCCTTGCACTCGGCCACGTAGCGCTGCACCGGCGGCTCCCAGAAACGCTCGTTGCTCGCGTTGATGGCGAATTCGCCGGTGTCCTCGGCAATCCTCAGATCCGGATGGGTCAGGATGAAGTTGCCGATCTCGCGATCCAGCGTGAAACCGTGCGTGCCCTTGCCGACGGTCAGCACCATCATCGTCGAGGGCCCGTAGATCGCGTAGCCGGCTGCGACCTGCTCGACTCCGGGGCGCAGGAAATCGGTCACCGTCGGTTCGCCGAGCCGGCCGAAGCGCAGCACCGAGAAAATGGTGCCGACCGAGACGTTGACGTCGATGTTCGACGACCCGTCGAGCGGGTCGAAGACCAGCAGGTACGCGCCGCGCTCGAACGCGCGCGGCAGCTGGTAGGGCTCGTCGAGCTCCTCGGAGGCCATGCCGGCGACCAGACCGCCCCACTCGCACGACTGGATCACCGCGTCGTTCGACAGCACGTCGAGCTTCTTCTGCGTCTCGCCCTGCACGTTCTCGGTGCCCAGCGAACCCAGATAGCCTCCGAGCGCGCCCTTGGCCGTCATCGACGCGATGGTCTTGATCGCCGCAGTGACGTCGACCAGCAGCGCGGCCAGGTCGGCCTGGTCCTCGGTTCCGCGCAACTGTTCGATCAGGAATTTGGACAGGGTGGTGCGGCCCAGCAGCATGGTCGGTCTCCGTAACGTTGGCGCGCCCGTGGCGCACGCAAGCGTGCGCGGGGCGTCTCGGCACGCGGCGCGTACGCCGCCTCACGCTTTTTCAAGCGCCCTCGCGAAGCGTGGACGCTTGAAAAAGCCCGCAGCCTGGAAAGCACGGAGACTCGCATGAACAGACGATGCGACTGCGGGAAAGCTCGTCGGTTGCCCTCCGAGCCCGTTCACAACCCGAAGCGGAGCCGGTTGGCGCCGCGATGGACCCAATATAAGTCAAGGCGTAATTAAGGTAAATTCACGATTTCTTCGTATGTACTTCAGAAATCATGAAGAACGTCACTTTGCGCCAATTGCGCGTGTTCGCCTCTGCCGCGCGACTGCTGAACTTCGGCAAGGCCGCCGCCGAACTGCACCTGACGCCGCCTGCGGTGTCGATGCAGATCCGCGAACTGGAGCAGCAGGTCGGTCTGCCGCTGTTCGAGCGCCACGGCAAGGCCGTCAGCCTGACCGTCACCGGCGAGTACTTCGTGGTCTACGCGCGCCGAGTGCTCGCCACGCTGCGCGACGCCGAGGACGCGCTGGCGCGCTTCCGCGGACTGGAGTCGGGACGGCTGACGCTTGGGCTGGTCAGCACGGCAAAGTATTTCGTGCCGCGGCTGCTTGCGCGGTTCCGCGACGAACATCCGCATATCGAAGTGCGGCTGACGATCGGCAACCGCGAGCAATTGGTCGCGCAACTGCAGGGCAAGGAACTCGACCTGGCGATCATGGGCCGGCCGCCGCGCGATCTGGCGACCCGCGCCGAGCCGTTCGCAGCGCACCCGCTGGGGGTCGTCTGCGCCGCCGACCACCCGCTGCTGCGCGGCGAACAGGTTCCGGCTCGCTCCTTGGCGCAGCATCCGCTGATCATTCGCGAAAGCGGCTCGGGCACCCGACGCGCGATGGAGGACTACTTGCGCGAGCACCACGTGTTGCCGCGAATCGAAATGGAGCTGCCGAGCAACGAAACCATCAAGCAGACCGTGATGGCCGGAATGGGAATCGGCTTTCTGTCGCTGCATACCGTGGGCATGGAACTGCGCCACGGGCTGATCGGCGCGCCCGACGTCGAAGGCCTGCCGCTGGTGCGCAGCTGGCAGGTCGTGCACCTGTCGAGCAAGACGCTGTCGCCGTCGGCCGAAGCGTTCCGCTACTTCGTGCTCGAGAACGGCGAGGCCTTCATGGCGCGCGAGTTCGGCGACCTGCCACCGCTGGCGCAGGCGCTCAACGCACCGCCAGCGCCGCCAGCAGCGCCAGCGGCGCGGTTTCCGCGCGCAGCACGCGCGGACCGAGACTGACTGCCGCAAAGCCGGCAGCGCCGGCACTGGCGATCTCGCCGGCCTCGAGCCCGCCTTCGGGGCCGCTGAGCGCGAGCACCTCGGCCACAGCTCCCGGCCCGGCGCTCCACGCCGCGTAGCTCGATGCGGCACCGTGCGCAGGCGCCGCCAGCAGACATCGTGCCTGGGTCGGCCTGGGCGCCGGCAGAGTGCCGAGCCAGTCGTCGAGCTCGCGCACCTGCAACACCTGCGGCACCCGGTTGCGCCCGCACTGCGCGCACGCCGCTTCGGCGATCGCCTGCCAGTGGGCCTGGCGTCGCTGCGCGCGCTCGCCATGCAGCCGCAGCACGCTGCGTGCCGACTGCAGCGGCTGCAGCTGCGCAGCGCCGAGTTCGGTGGCCTTCTCGACCAGCCAGTCCATCCGCTCGTTGGCCGGCATCGCCAGCGCCAGCGTGACGCGCACGTCGAGTTCGCGCTCGATCGCGTCATGCCCGAGAACCTCGACCCGCGCGTTGTCCAGCACCCGGGCTTGCCATTCGCCACCGGTGCCGTCGAACAATTCCACCGCATCGCCTCCGCGCAGCCGCAGCACGTGCAGATGCCGCTTCGCAGCGGCCGGAAGCTCCAGCGTTCCGACCTGCATCGCGACAGGAACGTACAAGCGCGGCATGGCCCGCTGTCCGCGCCTCAGCCGCGCAGCAGCTCGAGCAGCGCGGCGCCGTCGGCGCTGAACGCGGCGATGCCCTCGTCGAGTTTGGTCCGTGCCATCGCGTCGGACGCCATCGACGCGGCGAACTGCGCGGCGTCGACCGCCAGCGCGGCGTCGTCCTCGGCGGCGCCGGGCTGGCTCGGGTCGAGCCGGCGCGGCATCGGCGCGCTGTCCGCGGTCAGCGCGTCGAGCAACGCCGGCGACACCGTCAGCAGGTCGCAGCCGGCCAGTGCGGCGAGCTGCGCGGTGTCGCGGAAGCTCGCGCCCATGACTTCAGTGGCGATTCCGCGCGCCTTGTAGAAGCGCCAGATGCGCAGCAGCGCGCGCACCCCCGGATCGTGTTCGCCACGCATCGCCTGCGCGTCCCAGCCGGCCCCGGCCTGCTGCCGCGCCCAGTCGGTGATGCGGCCGACGAAAGGCGAAATCAGCTGCACGCCGCAGGCCGCGCAAGCACGCGCCTGCGCAAACGAGAACAGCAGCGTCATATTGCACGCGATGCCGTCGTCCTTGAGTCGCCGAGCGCATTCGATGCCTTCCCAGGTCGACGCCAGTTTGATCAGCACGCGCGTGCGTGCGATCCCGGCCGCTTCGTACAGCGCGATCAGGCGCCGCGCCCGCCGCAGCGTGGCGTCGATGTCGTACGACAACCGGGCATCGACTTCGGTCGACACCCGGCCAGGGATGCGCGCCAGGATTTCGCATCCGAAGCGCACCAGCAGACGGTCGGCAGCCTCATCGAGGTCGTGGCGGGCCGCAGCGCGCACCGCGGCATCGTCGCGCAACGCCACGTAATCGGGCTGGCGCAGCGCACGCAGCACCAGACTCGGATTGGTCGTCGCGTCCTGAGGCCGCAGCCGCGGCAATTGCAGGAATTCGGCGGTATCGGCGACGATTGCGCTGCTCGCGCGAAGTTGTTCCAGGCTGTTCATCCCCGCATCGTAATGCGTTCGGCGCCGAAAACCGCGGCCCCGAGCGCGCGCACGGCGGCTCGCTCGGCCTCGGCCGACTCGGGCGCCACGCGCGCCGCACCGTGCGCGTCGTCGAGCCTGGCCAGATGCTGCAGGCGGCGCAGCTCGCGATAGGCCTGCGCCGCCGCCTTGCCGACTCCCGACGGCAGCAGGCCGAGCGCCTCGGCGCGACCGAGCAGCGCGATGTTGCCGACGTTGTCGGCCAGCTGCGGGTGGGCGCTGGCGTGCCCCAGCACCAGCGCCTGGACCGCGAACTCGACGTCGACCATGCCGCCCGGGTCATGTTTCAGGTCGAACAGCGGTCCGGGGTTCGGATGGCCGTCGGCGACGCGTGCGCGCATGGCCAGGATTTCCGTGTGCAGCGCGTCGAGGTCGCGCGGCATGCGCAGCACCTCGCCGCGGATGCGCTCGAACTGCGCGCCCAGCGCCGTGTCGCCGGCGCAAAAGCGCGCCCGCGTCAACGCCTGGTGTTCCCAGGTCCACGCCGCGTTGTCGCCGCGGCCGAGCTGGTAGCTGGCGAAGGCCTGCAGCGTGGTGACGAGCAACCCGGCGTTGCCGTTCGGCCGCAACCGGGTGTCGATCTCGAACAACGCTCCGGCCGGAGTCGACGCCGTCAACCACCAGACCAGCTTGCGTGCCAGCGCGCCGTAGCGCTCGCGCGCGTCGGCTGCAGCGTCGTCGAACAGGAACACCAGGTCGAGGTCGCTGCCGTAGCCCAGTTCCTTGCCGCCGAGCTTGCCGTAGGCGACGACCGCGAACGCGGGCTGCGCACGATGGCGCTGCGGCAGCATGTCCCAGCACCACTGCAGCGCCTGGCCGATGATCGCGTCGGCCAGTGCCGACAGCTCGTCGGCGACCTCCTCGACTCCGATCTGCCCGGCGAGATCGCGCGCCAGGATGCGGAACATCGCGCCGTGGAAAGCCCGGCGCAGGATGTCCAGGCCCTCGCCTGCGTCCCAGGCGCCGCGCTGCTGCAGCCTGGCACGCTGCGCGGCGCAGTCCGCCAGACACGACTGCGCATCGAAGCGGCTGTGCACCGCATCGGTCAGCAACTCGTCGACGACCATCGGATTGCGCGTGACGTAGCCTGCGGCCCAGCCGGAGGCGCCGAGCACCGCGAGCAAGCGCGCAAGCGCCTGCGGCTGCTCGGAGAACAGCGCCAGGTAGGTTTCGCGCCGCGCGATCGCCTCGAGCATGTCGAACAGCCGCGCCAGGGTGCGGTCGGCGTGCTGCGTGTCGTCGACCATGCCGATCGCGCGCTCGACCACACGCAACATGCGCCTGCGGCCGGCCTCGCTAAGCGCCGCGAAACGTGGCGAAGTCTGCAAGGCCTGCAGGCGCGCCTGGGCGCGGTCGCCATCGACCGCGCCCAGCGCCTGGCGCAACGCGTCGATGCTGTCGGCCGGCTTGCGGCAGCCGACGCAACGCGGACCGGAGTGCAGCAGCGCGTCGAACTCGCCGGCGACGAACTCGCGCACGGCGTCGAGCTCGCGCAACAGCGCACACGCAGGTCGCCTCGCCTGCGGCTGCGCCGCGGCCAGCGCGGGGCCGAAACTCAGCGCGATGCGCTCCAGATCGCCGTCGTCGCTGGGCACGGCATGCGTCTGGGCGTCGTCCAGGTACTGGATGCGGTGCTCGAGGCGGCGCAGGAAACGGTAGCTGTCGGCCAGGCGCTGCGCCGCCTCGTCCGGCAGCAGGCCGGCCTGCGCCAGCCGCGCCAGCGCCTGCACGGTGTTGCGCGTCCGAACCTGCGGCATGCGCCCGCCGCGCACCACCTGCAGCAATTGCGCGATGAACTCGATCTCGCGGATTCCACCGCGCCCGAGCTTGACGTCGTTGGCACGTTCCGGACGCGCGCTGGCGCGCCTGGACGCCTCGCTGCGGATCTGCTGGTGCAGCGCGCGCAGCGCCTCGATCATCGCGAAATCGAGGTAGCGGCGCCAGACGAAAGGTTCGACCACCTGGTCCAGCGCGTCCTGCAGCGCCGGGTCGATCGGCGCGACCACCCGGCTCTTGAGCCAGGCGAAACGCTCCCATTCGCGGCCCTGGACCTGGAAGTACTCCTCCAGCATCGCCAGGCTGACCACCGGCGGTCCGCTGTCGCCGTTCGGACGCAGGCGCGTGTCGACACGGAACACGAATCCGTCGGCGGTGGACTCCGAAAGCAGCGCGACCAGGCGCCGAACGAGCAGGCCGTAATACTCCGCGTTACCCAGCGGCACCGCGCCGTCGCTGCGGCCGTCGACGTCGTACAGGAACACCAGGTCGATGTCCGACGACACGTTGAGCTCGGCTCCACCGAGCTTGCCCATGCCGACGACGAAAAAGCGCGCCGGCGTGCTGTCGTCGCCGCGCGGGCGGCCGTGACGCGCGGCGAGTTCGGCTTCGATCTCGGCCACGCCGTGCGCCAACGCCAGCTCGGCCAGGTCGCTGACCGCCACGCAGACCTGCTCGAGCGGCGCACCGTCGCGCAGATCGGATTCGATCAGCCGCAGCATCAACGCGTTGCGCACCTGGCGCAGCGCAGTCGCCAGGCCGCTGCCGGCGCGCAGCGCCTGCACTGCGGCGTCGATCTCGGCACGCGACGGAATACCCGCACCCCAGCATGCCAGAACCGCGTCCAGGCGGCCGGCATAGCGCCGGTAGAAGCGGGAATACACCTCGAATTGCATAGCGGTTGGCAGTTTCCCGGCCTTGCAGATGCCGCGAGCATATTGCAGCGGCGGCGCCGTTGCAGGGCACCGGAATTGCCCGCCGCACGCGATGGCCATGACCTTGCAAGGGTATTGGGTTCGCCGCGCCCAGGTCGCCGGCCGGCATGAGCACGCCGTTCACTACCATGGGCGCATTGCCGAGCGTCGCCGCACCGAATCGTGTCAGCCCTGCATCTCACCGTCAGAATGGCCACCAGGCTGCTCGAGGCCGCGATCACGCTGGTCGTCGTCGCGTACCTGCTGCTGGCACTCGGCCTGGTGACCCTGCGCTACGCGGTGTTGCCGAACGCGCAGCAGTTCGTTCCCTGGATGCAGCGCTCGGCGAGCGCTGCGCTGGGACTTCCGGTCCACATCGGCAGCGTGCGCGCGAGCTGGCACGGTCTGCTGCCGACGCTGACGCTGAACGATCTGGTGATCGACGATCCGCAGGGATCCCCGGCGCTGCGCTTTGCGTCGGTGGAGGCGCAGCCGTCGTGGAAAAGCCTGCCCCGCATGCAGCTGGCCTTCGACCAGCTCGCGCTCAGCGGCGTGCAACTGACCATCCGCCGACCGGACGCGAACCACCTGCAGATCGGCGGCATCCGCATCGACCTGGCATCACCCGGCGGCGGTGCAGCGCAGCGCTTCGCCGACTGGTTGTTCGCGCAGGACCAGATCCTGGTGCTGCGCAGCCGCCTCGTCTGGATCGACTCGGTGCGCGACGCGCCGCCGCTGGTGCTCGACGACGTCAATCTGGACCTGCGCAATGGCCTGCTGCGCCACCGCCTGGCGCTGCGCGCCACGCCAGCGGCCGCGCTGGGCGGCCCGCTGCAGCTGCGCGCCGACTTGCGCCAGCCCTTGTTCACACGCCATGACGCCGCGTTCGCGCTCTGGCACGGGCAACTCTGGACGTCGCTCGACGGCGTCGAGATCGGCACTCTGGCGCGCTACCTTCCGCTGCCCGGAGAACTGGTCGACGGCCACGGCAGCGTGCAAGCCTGGGCCGACGTCGGCACGCACTACACGCTGACGCGACTGAGCACCGACCTGTCCTTGCACGACGTGCTCGCGCGCCCCGATCCGGCGCTGCCGCCGCTGCTGCTCGGACGCCTCGGCGGACGGCTGCAGGCGACGCGGCTTTCCGCCGGCTGGAAACTCGATGCGCAGGACCTGGACCTGCGCCTGGGCACAGGCCAGCAGTTGCTCGGCGTCAATGCAGCGTTCAGCATGCAGCAGCCGAGCGGGCAGCCGCGCAGCATGAGCCTGCGCACGAGCAACGTGGACCTGGGCGCGCTCGACGCGCTGGCGCGTGCGCTGCCCCTGCCTCCGGACTGGCGTGCACGCCTGGTCGCGCTGCGGCCGCACGGGCGTCTGGCGCAGCTGTCGGCAAGCTGGAGCGTGCCGGCCGGTGCGACGCTGCCGTCGCGCTACAGCGTGCAGGCCTCATTCAGCGGCCTGGGTTGGGACAGCGGCGGCGTGCCGGCGAACGCACTCGGCGTGCACGGCCTCGACGGCAGCGTGCGCGCCGATCAGGACGGCGGCAGCGCGCAACTGGCCATGCGCGACGGCAGCGTGTCGCTGCCGCGGGTGTTCGCCGCACCGAGCCTGCCGCTGCAACAATTCGACGCGCAACTGGACTGGACGCGGCTGCGCAGCGGCGTCTGGAACGTGCGCGCCTCGCGGCTGCAGCTGGCCAATGCCGACCTGGCCGCGAGCGCCACTGCGCAGTACACCACGCAGCCCGCAGGCCCGGGCCGCCTCGACCTCGATGCGCGACTCAGCCGGGCCGACGCACGCGCGCTGCCGCGTTACCTGCCGCTGGCGATTCCGCAAGCAACGCGAGACTACCTGCGCAGCGCGATCGCCGCGGGACACGCCAGCGACGTGCGCTGCAGCGTGCACGGCGACCTCGCGGCATTTCCGTTCGCACGTGCGGGCAGCGGCAGTTTCAGCATCAGCGCGCGGCTGCGCGACGGGGTGTTCAACGCCGCGCCGCGCGCCATCCTGGCGGCGGGCCGCCAGGCCAGTGTGGCCGATGTCCACGCCAATGCACTGTGGCCCGAATTCACCCATATTTCGGGGCTGCTCGAGTTCACCGGTTCCGGCCTGCGCGTGCGCGGCGCCAGCGCGCGTGTCGGCGGAGCCAGCTTGCAGCAGGTCAACCTCGCGCTCCCCGACTATGCCGATCCGGTGCTCAGCGGCGGCGGCCAGTTGCGCGTCGATGCGGCCGATGCGCTGCGCTACCTGCGCAACAGCCCGCTCGACGCCATGCTCGACCATGCGCTGACTTCGGTGCGTGCCAGCGGCGCGATGCGCGGCAGCCTGAACCTGCGCCTGCCGCTGAGCCACCTGGCCGACAGCCAGGTGCAAGGCCGGCTGCAGCTGCTCGACGACGAGGTCGACTACGCGCGCTGGATGCCACCGCTGCACGGCGTGCGCGGCGACCTGAGTTTCGACGAGCACGGCTTTGTGCTGCACGCGCTGGCGCGTGACTTTCTCGGTGGCGCGTTGCAGCTCGACGGCGGCATGGCCGCCCACGTCCCGCTGCACATGCAGCTCGACGCCACCGTCGACGCTGCAGCGTTGCGCGCTGCACCTCGCCTGCAGCGCTGGGCGGCGATGCTGGCGCGTCTGCACGGCAGCACGCGATTGAGCGCCACGGTGACCGCGCCGCCAGGCGGCGCGGCGCCGCTGATCCGCGTGCAAAGCGATTTGCGCGGCCTTGCGCTCGCGCTGCCGGCGCCGCTGGGCAAGCCGGCGGCCGCGGCGCTGCCGCTGCGCATCGAGGTCGCCGGCGGGCAGTGGAACGCCGACCTCGGCGACGGCCTGCTGCGCGCGCAGCTGCGCAGCGGCGCCGCGGGACCGGACGGCAGCGTGCTGCTGGGGCATCGCGCCACGGCGCCGCCCGGCAAGGGACTGCGGCTGGGCGTCGACCTGCCGGCGCTGGACCTCGACGCCTGGCGTGCTCTGGCCGGTTCCGGCGCAGGCGCAGGCACAGGCACAGGCGCCGAGCCTGCCGCGCTGACGCTGCGCGCGCGGCAGCTGATCGTGGCCGATCGCAGGTTCGACGACGTGTCGGTCGACGCCACGCGCAGCGGTGCGCTCTGGCGCGCCGAGCTGAGCAGCCGCCAGCTGGCCGGACATGTCGACTGGAGCATCGGTGCCGGCGACGCGCCGGGCAGTGTGGTGGCTCGGCTGAGCCGACTGATCGTTCCGCGCAGCGCCGATCCGGAAGTCGAGCGCATGCTCGACCAGGCGCCGCACAGCATGCCGGCGCTGGACGTGACCGCCGACAACGTCGAACTCCACGGCCACCGCTTCAACCGCCTGCAGTTGCACGCCCGCAACCAGCGCGTCGGCGGCGTGCCCGAGTGGCGGCTGACGCAGCTGCGGCTGAGCGCGCCCGAGGCCACGCTCGAAGGCAGCGGCGACTGGGTCGAGGTCGGCGCGCACGGCGCCGCGACGCATCCGGCGGCGAACGCGCCGAGGCGCTTCGCGCTGGGCTTCAAGCTCGACATCGCCGATGCCGGAGGCTTGCTTGCCCGGCTCGGCAAGCCCGGCCTGCTGCGCGGCGGCAGCGGCGTCATGCAAGGCACCGTGGCCTGGATCGGTTCGCCGCTGAGCCCTGACTACCCGACGCTGTCAGGGCAGTTCAAGCTCGACGTCCGCAAGGGCCAGTTCCTGAAGGCAGACCCGGGGCTGGCCAAGCTGCTGGGCGTGCTCAGCCTGCAGAGCCTGCCGCGGCGCTTGCTGTTCAATTTCAGCGACCTGTTCGAATCGGGGTTCCCGTTCGATCGGGCCACTGCCGACGTGCAACTCGACAACGGCGTCGCCACCACGCACAACTTCAAGATGAACGGTCCGGCGGCGACGGTGTTCATCGACGGGTCTGCCGATCTGGCGGCCGAAACGCAGGACCTGTACGCGATCGTCGTCCCGGAAATCAACGCGGGATCAGCTTCGCTCGCCTATGCTTTGATCAATCCGGCGGTCGGCCTCGGCACCTTCATCGCGCAAATCATCGCGCGCAAGCCGCTGATGAAAGCCTTCACATACGGCTACCGGATCACCGGCACCTGGACCAAGCCCGAGGTCAAGCAGGTGCAAAATCCGGCGAACCTGCCCTGAACGACTGAAAGCGACCTTGATGCGAACCGCTGCGATCCAGATGGTCTCGTCGAGCCGGATCGACGACAACCTTGCACGTGCCGATGCCCTGTTGGCCGAGGCTTCGCGCCGCGGCGCGCAGCTTGCGGTGCTGCCCGAATATTTCTGCCTGATGGGACTCACCGACGGCGACAAGGTTGCCGCACGCGAGCAGCCGGGTTCCGGCCCGATCCAGGACTTCCTGTCCGACGCGTCGCGTCGCCACGGCTTGTGGCTGGCCGGCGGCACGCTGCCGCTGGCGTGCCCCGATCCGCAGCGCGTGTACAACACCACGCTGGTGTTCGACGCGCGCGGCGCGCTGCGCGCGCGCTACGACAAGCGCCATCTGTTCGCGTTCGCCCGCGGCAGCGAGCGTTACGCCGAGGCCGACAGCATCGCCGCCGGCGACGCCGCGGTCGCGTTCGACTGCGGCGGCCTGCGCATCGGGCTGTCGATCTGCTACGACCTGCGCTTTCCCGAGCATTACCGTGCGCTTTCGGCCGAGGCGCCGTGCGACGCCTTTCTGGTGCCGGCCGCGTTCACCTACACCACTGGCGAAAAACACTGGGAGCTGCTGCTGCGCGCACGTGCGGTCGAGAACCTGGCCTACGTCGTGGCCAGTGCGCAGGGCGGGCGCCACGACAATGGTCGCCGTACTTGGGGCCACAGCATGATCGTCGACCCTTGGGGCGAGGTGCTTGCGATGCAGGCCGGCGGCGAAGGCGTGGTTTGCGCCGATCTGGACGCCGCACGCATCGCCGAGCATCGCTCCAGCCTGCCGGCACTGGCGCACCGGCGCTGAGGCGGCGCGGTCGGGGCCTGCCCGCGGCGTCAGGCCGCGTCGCGCGCGCCGGCGCCGCGCGCGAGGATGCGCTGCAGGATGCGCGGAGCCTCGAACACGGCCCGGTTGCGCTGCGCGGCCACGCGCGCGCGGTACTGCGGCAGTTGCGCGCACAGCGCGCGCGCTGCGGGCTCGATGCCGCGGAACGACGGCAGCACCAGCCCGTAACCGTTGTCGCGCACCCACTGGGTGTTGTACCGCTCCTGCGGCATGGTCCATGCGTTGCGCGTGACGATCACCGGCAGGCCGAGATGCAACGCCTCGCTGAGGCTTCCCGGACCCGGCTTGCCGATGAAGTAGTCGGCCGCGCGCAGCACCCCGGCGACATCGGGCGTGAAGCCCAGCACCGCACGCGGCGCACCGGCGGGCAGCGCGAGCAGCCGCGCGCGCAGCGCCGCATTGTGGCCGCACATCAGAATCAGTTGCTGGTGCGCGCCGAGGCGCTCGGCAATGCCGAGCATGCTGCGCGAGCCATGGCCGCCGAACATCACCGCGGCGGTCGGCGCGGCAGGATCCAGGCCCAGTTCGATGCGGCGCGCGGCGCCGTCGGCGCCGCCGTCGGCCGAATAGAAATCCGGACGGATGATCATTCCCGAGGTCGCGTGCACACGTCCCTCGGGATGGCCCGCGGCCAACGCCTGCTCGACCGCACGCGGCGTGCCGCAGATGAAGTCCTGCTGCTGGCCGGGCTCGATCCAGAAATGCGGCGGATGGTCGGCGAGGTCGGTCAGCAGCGTGACGTACGGAACGTCGGGGCGCACCTGGCGCAGGCTCTCGTAGAGCGCGCGATTGAAGTTCGGGATCAGCGACACCACCATGTCGGGTGCGCTTCGCTGCCAGTGCGGTCGCAGGGCGCGCACCAGGGTTGGGTGCAACAAGCCGATCAGCGCCTGCAGCACCCGCAATTCGGCGCGCAGCCCCAGCGTCAGACCGTGCGCCAGGCGCGCGTTGTAGTAGTCCTCGGGCGAGAACGCCAGCCGCCGCAGCCTGCCTTCTGGATCGAGCAGCTCGGTCAGGTTGACCAGCCGCACGTCCCAGCCGAGCCCGGCGGCCGAAATCGCCTGCTGCAGCGCCAGCGCCGACGCGCGGTGGCCGCCGCCGGCATTGAAATAGACCAGATCGACGCGCGCCGCGTGCTCGTGACGGCCCCCAGGCGCTGCGCTCATGTCCCCGAACCTTCGGCCTCGTCCTCGCCCGGGTTCTCCAGGCTGAAGACGTCGGCGTTGCCGTCGTAGGCGTACAGCTCGGCGTAGCGGCCCCAGTCGATGACGGTCTCGAGCACCCGAACCGCCTCGTCCTCGCTGAGCATGTCCTCGAGTTCGGTGCGAAACCGCGCACCGGGAGCACGATGGTTGTGACGCTCGTCGAGCACCGCGCGGATGCGCGCGGCCAGCGGCACCCCGGTCAGCAGATGGCGCGCGAACAGCGGCTTGCGCTCCTGCACGTCGGCGTCGACGAACAACCGCCCGGCAGCGGTCAGCTCGATGTCGCCGTCGGCGATCTGGGCGAAGCCGAGCAGTTCGACGGCCTCGATCAGCGGAAACAGGTCGTCGACCGAGAAGTGCATGTCGTCGGCGAGTTCGGGCAGGCTGATGCGCGGGCTGCCTCCGGCCTGTTCGAGCGCGTACAGCTCCTCGAGCAGGCCCGCGAGCTTGTTCACGGGCACGTCGGGCAGCCGGTGGCCGATGGTGGTCGCGCCGCGCTGCGCGAGGCTGACCGCAGCCGCCGGGCGCGACGTCATGATGCCGTAGATGTGCTCGACGAGGTCGCGGAACCCAGGCGATTCGCGGTCCCGCGGCTGCGGCAGCGGAACCGGGATCTCGGCCCGCACACGGCCTGGGTTGGAGCCCAGGATCAGGATGCGGTCGGCCATCAGCACCGCCTCCTCGATGTTGTGCGACACCAGCAAGATGCCGCGCGTGGGGATCTTGCGTTCGGCCCACAGATCGAGCAGGTCGGTGCGCATTGTCTCGGCGGTCAGCACATCGAGCGCCGAGAACGGTTCGTCCATCAGCAGCACGTCGGGGTTGATGACCAGCGCGCGCGCGAATCCCACCCGCTGGCGCATTCCGCCGGAGAGCTCGCGCGGGTAGGCCGACTCGAAACCGTCGAGGCCGATCAGGTCGATCGCCGCCAGCGCGCGCTGCTTGCGCTCGGCTGGCGGAACCTTCAGCGCCTCCAAGCCGAGCTCGACGTTCTGCAGTACGGTCAGCCACGGAAACAGCGCGAAACTCTGGAAAACCATGGCGAGCCCGGGAACCGGGCCGTCGACCGGCGCGCCGCGGTGCAGCAGTTCGCCTGCAGTGGGCTGCGACAGCCCGGCGAGCATGCGCAGCAGCGTCGACTTGCCCGATCCCGAGCGCCCGAGCAGCACCAGGATCTCGCCGTCGCGCAAGCGCATGTTGACGTCGTCGAGGATCAGCAGCTCGTTGCCATCGGGCGCCTTGAACGACTTGCGCACGTGCGCGGCGACGAAGAGGTCCGTCGCGCCCGAACTTCCTCCCGCGTGTTCCTCGGCCATCTGTTCGCCTCCTTCGCTTTCAGTCCAGGCGCACACGGCGCGATGCGATGTCGTACAGCCGGCGCCAGAACAACCGGTTGACCACGGTCACGTAAACCGACATGACGCCGACTCCGAGCGCGATGTCGGCCCCCTTGCCGGCCGCGGTGGCCTGGCTGATGAAGGCGCCGAGCCCGTCTGCCACCAGCGTCTTGTGGCCCCAGCTGACCACCTCGGCGACGATGCTGGCGTTCCAGGCCCCGCCCGAAGCCGTGATCGCGCCGGTGACGAAACCGGGGAAGATCGCCGGCAGGTACAGCCGGCGCCACAGCAGCCAGCCGCGCAGGCCGAGGTTGGTCGCGGCCTCGCGCATGTCGGTCGGGATCGCCGAGGCCGCGCCGACCACCGAGAACACGATGTACCACATGCTGCCGAGGATCATCAGTGGTGCGGTGAACACGTCGACATCGAGGTTCCAGTGCACGATCGCGATGACGAACAGCGGGTACAGCAGGTTGGCCGGGAACGCGGCGAGGAACTGCGCCAGCGGCTGCACCCGCGCCGCCCACGCCGGACGCAGGCCGATCCACACGCTGACCGGCACCCACAACAGCGCCGACAGCAGCACCAGCAGCAGCACCTTGCACGCCGTCAGCACGCCCAGCCAGACGACGTGTCCAACCAGCGGCCAGCCGAAATCGCGCGGCAGCACCTGGCCGAGCGCGACCACCGCCCACACCGCAAACCCCGCCAGCGCGGCATAGAACACGCCGTCGCCCAGCCGCAGCAGCCGCGGCGACGCCGGCCTGGCGCGACCGACGCGAGGCGTCAGGCGCAAGCTGAGCTCCCACAGCCACTGCGGCAACGCGCCGAGCACGCGGATGAGCTGCGTGCGGCGAATGAAATCGAGCACGAACGAATCGGGCGCGTCGGCCGATGCGGTCATTTCGAGCTTGAACTTGTCGGCCCAGGCGACGATCGGGCGGAACAGCAAGGTGTCGTAGAGCAGGATGATGACGATCATCGCGGCGATCGCCCAGCTGATCGCGCCGAGGTCGCGCGCCGCGATCGCACGCGCGATGTACGAGCCGACGCCGGGCACGGTGACCGTCTGCCCCGAGACCGTGATCGCCTCCGAGGCAACGACCATGAACCAGCCGCCCGACATCGACATCATCGTGTTCCACAGCAGCCCGGGCATCGAGAACGGCAGCTCGAGCTTCCAGAATCGCTGCCAGGCGTTGAGGCGGTACAGCGTCGCCGCCTCCTGCAGGTCGCGCGGCAGCGTCTTCATGCCCTGGTACAGGGCGAAGGCCATGTTCCATGCCTGCCCGGTGAAGACGGCGAAGATCACCGCCATCTGCACCCCCCACAAGCTGCCCGGAAACATGGCGATGAAGCCGGTGACGGTGATCGACAGGTAGCCGAGCACCGGAACCGACTGCAGCACGTCGAGCGCCGGGATCAGGATGCGCTCGGCATAACGGTTGTGCGCTGCCAGCCAGGCGTAGACGACGGTGAATACCAGCGAGACGAGCAGCGCGACGAGCATGCGCAGCACCGTGTACAGCCCGTACTCGGGCAACATGGCCGGCGACAGCGAGATCGGCAGGCTTTGCCCGATCCGGTACGGCGCCACCATCTGGTGTCCGGCGTGGCTGACGATGAAGAACAGCGCCAGGATCAACGGCAACGCGATCAGGTCGCGCCGGTTCGGCACGGGCACGGGCAGGCGGCGTTGCAGGTCGAACGACATGGGGGTGCGGGAGGCCCGCGCGGCGCCACGCCGGCGGGGCCCTATAGTCTATCGGCAGGCACATGACATCACGGTGACGCAGCATGACGGCCGCGCGCAGCAAAATGGCTGCGACGCTGTGCGCGCCTGCACCGACAGCCTGCTAAAGTGGATCCGGCTTCGCGTCCGCGGTGCAGCACCGTGCGGACGTCTCGCCCGCCCCTTCCACGCCAGGAGACCGCCATGCGCCTGAGCAGCCAGTCCTTCGCCGACGGCCAAGCCATTCCGTCGCAATTCGCGTTCTGCAAGCCGGCCGCGGTCGGCCACGTCGCGCTGTCCGACAACCGGAACCCTCAGCTGTCGTGGAGCGAGGTGCCTGCAGGCGCCCGCAGCTTCGTGCTGATCTGCCATGACCCCGACGTGCCGAGTTCGGCCGAGGACGTCAACCGCGATGGCCGCGTCGTGCCGGCCGAACTGCCGCGTGTCGACTTCTACCATTGGGTGCTGGTCGACATTCCGGCCGACTGGAGCGAGATCGCCGCCGCAAGCATGAGCGCCGGCGTGACGCCGCGCGGCAAGCCGGCGCTTCCCGGACCGGCGCCGCGCCACGGCATCAACGATTACACGGCGTGGTTCAAGGGCGATCAGGACATGGAAGGCCCATACCACGGCTACGACGGACCGTGCCCGCCGTGGAACGACGCGCTGCTGCACCATTACACCTTCACGCTGTATGCGCTGGACATCGCGCGCTGCCCGGTCGATGGTGCGTTCGGCGGCGCGCAGGTGCGCGAGGCGATCGCCGGGCACGTGCTCGCGCAGGCATCGCTGACCGGGACTTACACGCTGAATCCGGCGCTGCGCCCGCGTTGAACGGACCATGACGACCACATCCCCAAGCCCACGCCCGACCAACGTCCACGTCCAGGGCCTGCTCGGCGTTCTGCTCGGCCTGGCCGTGCTCGCCGTCGTACTGCTGTTGCTGCACATGCGCCGCGACGGACTTCCCGTCGACCCCGGAGAACTGCAGATGAGCGCGACTTCGCCGTGCATGGTGCAGGCCATACGAGCAGCCGCAAAGCGCGGCACCATCACCTACAGCGAACTCGACCGATTGAAGCGCCAGTGCGGGGAATGAACGTGGCGCATGGACGCGCCGCGCCCGAGCAGCCGCCGCACGGCTCGAGCACGGAATCCAGGCTGATCGCGCATCGCCTGGGCGCCGGCTGGGGGCCGGAGAACTCCTTGCAGGCGTTCTCAGCCGCGCGCCGGGCCGGATTGCGCGCATTCGAGTGCGACGTCAAACTCAGCTCCGACGGGGTCGCGTTCCTGCTGCACGACGACGATCTGGCGCGCACGGCCGGCCTCGCCGGCCGTGGCAGCGCGCTGCCGTGGCGTGCGCTGCGCCGCTGGCAGCCGTCGCTGCAGGATCTGGCCGACGCCTGCGCCGGCGACGCGATCGAGCTGAACCTGGAAATCAAGCCCGACAGCGACGCCTGCTGCGCGCTGCAGGCCGACTGGGGAGCGCGCATCGCTGCCGCAGCGGCACGGCTCTGGGCCGACGCGCCGCGCGCGCCGCTGCTGTCCTCGTTTTCGCCGGCCGCGCTGCAGGGCGCTGCGCTGGCCGCGCCGCGGCTGCCGCGCGCCTGGCTGTGCTGCGCGCTGCCACCGAACTGGCGCGGCACGGCACAGGCGCTGGGAGTCGAAGGCATCCACCTCGACGCCCGCTGCGCCGGCACGGACCAGATCGACGCGGCGCACGCCCAGCGTCTGCGCGTGAGGCTGTACACGGTCAATGACGGCGAGCAGGCGGCAAGCTGGCTGGCCGCCGGGGTCGACGCGCTGTTCACCGACTGCCTGGCGGGCGTGCCGTCACCCGTATCGGAGAAGTCCCCACGATGACCATGCCTCGTATCGGCATCCTCAGTGCGCTGCAGGCCGAGCAGCAGCTGCTGCTGCAGAAAGTGTTCAAGCCGCGCCCGCTGCAGCTGCACGGGCAACGCAGCTACCACCGTGGGCGGCTGTTCGGACACGACGTGGTGCTGGTGCTGTCGGGGATCGGCAAGGTCGCCGCGGCGACCAGTGCGAGCAGCCTGATCGCCGAGTTCGGCTGCGAAGTCCTGCTGTTCACCGGCACCGCCGGCGGCCTGGGCGCCGATGTGGCGATCGGCGACATCGTCGTCGCCGACGAGCTGCTGCAGCACGATCTCGACGCCTCGCCGCTGTTCCCGCGCTTCGAGGTGCCACTGACCGGGCGCAGCCGTTTCGCCAGCGATTCCGGGTGGCGCGCGCGGCTGCTTCGCGGTGCGCAGGCGGCCATCGTCGCGCTGAGCGCGGATGACGCCGGGCGCGCGCGTTTTGCCGCGCTTGGCATCGAGCGCCCGCGGGTGCACAGCGGGCTGGTGCTCAGCGGCGACCGCTTCATCGGCGGCGCGCAGCAGGCGCACGACTTGCGCGCCCTGCTTCCCGACGCGCTGGCGGTCGACATGGAAACCGCGGCGGTGGCGCAGGTCTGCGCCGACTACCGCGTCCCGTTCGCCGCGGTGCGCTCGATTTCCGATCGCGCCGACGCCAGCGCCCACCTCGACTTCGACCGTTTCACCGACCAGCTGGCACGCCACTACGGCGCCGCGGTCATCTGCGCCGCGCTGCAGGAGGGGTGAACGCGCGCAGGCCTCAACCGGGCTTGCGCGACGGCCTTCCGGCGACCAGCTCGAAGGTGAACAGCCGGCACTCGATGGCGCCGTTGTAGACCACATGACGCCGCGCTGCCTTCAGCCGCAGCGCCCGCTCGGCATGCACGTCGGCCAGCAGCAGCGCCGCGCGCCAGCCCGCGAAACGCTGCTTGAGCACGTCGCCGAGGCGCGGCAGGAAGGCATCAGCCTCGCTTCCTTTTGCCTCGATGCGCTCGGCGTACGGCGGATTGGTCACGATCTGCGCCGCCTGTCCAGGGGCCAGCGTCAGCGGCGGCTGCGCGTCCATCACATCGCCCTGGTGCAGGCTCAGCGCGTCGGCGACTCCGGCGCGCTGCGCGTTGTCGTGCGCCAGCCGCACCATGCGCGGGTCGATGTCGGCAGCGAACAGCGGCGCCGGCGGCGCGCGGCGCCGCGCCTCGGCCTGCGCGCGCAACTGCCGCCAGCGCCGCGCGTCGAAGCCGCGCAGGCGCTCGAAGGCGAATGTCCGTTGCGCACCCGGCGCGACCCCGCAGGCGATCTGCGCGGCCTCGATCGCGACGGTGCCGGCGCCGCACAGCGGGTCGTAAAGAACCACCTGCGGCGTCCAGCCGGCCAGGCGCAGCAGTCCCGCGGCCAGATTCTCCTTCAGCGGCGCCTCGCCGTGCTCGGTGCGCCAACCACGCTTGAACAGCGCCTCGCCCGAGGTGTCCAGATACAGCAGCGCGCTGTCCGCGTTCAGGTGCAGATGCACGCGCACGTCGGGGTTGGCGCGGTCGATGTCGGGTCGCTGCTGGCCGATTCCGCGGAAGTGGTCGCAAATACCGTCCTTGGCGCGCAATGCGGCGAATTGCAAGCTGTCGAGCTGGCTGCGCTCGGCGCTCAGGTCGATGCGCAGCGTGCTGCGGGCATCGAACCAGCGCTCCCAGCGCAGCCGCCGCGCCAGGCTGTAGACGTCGTCGGCGTCGCGCACCCGGCTGCGCCCCGCGCGCAGCAGAACCCGCGACGCGATGCGGCTGTGCAGGTTCAGCAGCATCACGTCGTCGAACGTGCCGCGCGCTGCGACACCGCCGCTTTGCGGCGGCTCGATGCGCAAAGTCGCCGAGCCCAGCTCGGCAAGTTCGTCGGCCAGCACCTGCTCCAGCCCGCGCGGGCAGGGCAGGTACAGGTCGTGCAGTTCGGCCGCGGCTGCGCCCATCGCGTGCGCGCTCACGCGCTCAGCGCCTGCTGCAGCGCGTCGATGAACTGCGCGGCGACGTCGCAGCCGGTCTGCGCGGCGATTTCGACGAAACAAGTCGGGCTGGTCACGTTGATCTCGGTCAGACGGGAGCCGATGATGTCGATCCCCGCCAGCAGCAATCCGCGCGCTGCCAGCACCGGCGCCAGGCGCTCGGCGATCGCCAGATCGGACGCGCTCAGCGGCTGCGCCACGCCGCGCCCGCCTGCGGCCAGGTTGCCGCGCGTTTCGCCTCCCTGCGGAATGCGCGCCAGCGCGTACGGCACCGGCTTGCCACCAATCAGCAGCACCCGCTTGTCGCCGTCGACGATCTCGGGCATGAAACGCTGCGCCATGATCGTGCGCCTGCCCCAGTCGGTCAGCGTCTCCAGCACCACGCCGAGGTTGGCGTCGGGGCCTCCTCCGGCGCCGCTGCGCAGCCTGAACACGCCGGCTCCGCCCATGCCGTCAAGCGGCTTGACGATCACGTCGCCGTGCTCCAGCGCAAACGCGCGCAGCGCCGCGATGTCGCGGCTGACCAGCGTCGCCGGGATCAGCTCGGGCCATTCCAGGATCGACAGCTTCTCCGGATGGTCGCGCAGCGCGCGCGGGCTGTTGAACACCCGCGCGCCTTCGCGCTCGGCCTGTTCGAGCAGATGCGTGGCGTAGAAGTACTCGCTGTCGAAAGGCGGGTCCTTGCGCATCAGCACCGCGTCGAAGTCGCGCAGCGCGCGATCGGCCTGCTCGATCTCGGAAAACCACGGCCGCGCCGCGTCGAGCAGCGCGATGTGGCGGCAGTGCGCACGCAACGCGCCGGCGGCGCCGGCGCCGCCACGCCACTGCAGCTGCCGCGGTTCGCAGGCCCAGATGTCGCAGCCGCGCGCAGCGGCCTCGCGCATCATCGCCAGC
This sequence comes from Pseudomonadota bacterium, assembly GCA_021805805.1. Lineage (GTDB taxonomy): Bacteria > Pseudomonadota > Gammaproteobacteria > Burkholderiales > Burkholderiaceae_C > Thiomonas_A. The sequence goes on from JAJZEB010000010.1 coordinate 48,538, forward strand.
GTGGTGTCTTTCTTGGGATTGAACGCCTCGAGCGGGTCGGCAACGAACAGCAGGTGCATGGCGGATGACTCAGGTGGCTTCGGCCTCGGGGTCGGTGGCCTCGAGCTCGTAACTGGCAGCGACCAGCGCCAGGCGCGCGATGACGCCGTACATGTAGAAGCGGTTCGGGCCGCTGGTGCCTGGCTTGGCTTCCGGGTTGGTGACGTTGAACTGTTCGTCGAACGCCAGCGGCACGAAATGCATGCCCGGCGAATTCAGATTCTCGTTCGGCCCACGGTCGGCGTGCACGCGGTAGAAGCCGCCGACGACGTAGCGATCCATCATGTACACGACCGGCTCGCAAACCGCCTCCTGCAGGCGCTCGATGCTCGGCACGCCTTCCTGGATGATGACGTCGCGCACTTCCATGCCTTCCTTGACCACGCTCATCTTGTTGCGTGTGCGCCGGTTCAGATCGCGCACCTCGGCAGCGTCGTGCACCATCATCACCCCCATGCCGTAGGTTCCGGCATCGGCCTTGACGGCGACAAAGGGCTTGTCGTGGATCCCGTATTCCTTGTATTTCTTGCGCACCTTGACCAGCACCTGGTCGACTGCCTCGGCCAGTTCCGCCTCGCCTTGGCGCTGCTGGAAGTCGATTCCCGAGCAGCGCGCGAAATAGGGGTTGAGCATCCACGGGTCGACACCGATGAGCTTGGCGAAGCGCTTGACCACCGCGTCGTAGCTGCGGAAGTGGCTCGACTTGCGCCGCGTCTTCCAGCCCGCGTGCAGCGGCGGCAACAGATACTGTTCGTGCAGGCCCTCGAGATTGGCCGGAACACCGGACGAAAGGTCGTTGTTCAGCAGGATGGTGCAGGGATCGAAATCCTTGGTGCCGAGCCTGCGCTTGTCGCGCACCAGCGGCTCGAGCAGCAGGCTCGAACCGTCGGGCAGAGGCACCGGGCGCGGCTCGGTGATGGTTTCGTCGACGGTGCCGACGTGCACGTTGAGTCCGGCCTGGTGGAAGATCTGCGTCAACCTGCTCAGGTTCTCGAGATAGAAGCTGTTGCGCGTGTGCCGCTCGGGAATCAGCAACAGCCCCTTGGCCTCCGGGCAGATCTTCTCGATCGCGGCCATCGCGGCCTGCACGGCCAGCGGAATCATGTCGGACGACAGGTTGTTCCAGCCGCCCGGGAACAGATTGGTGTCAACCGGCGCGAGCTTGAATCCGCCGTTGCGCAGGTCGACCGAGGCGTAGAACGGCGGCGCGTGCTCCATCCATTCGAGCCTGAACCAGCGTTCGATCGCCGGCTGGGCTTCGAGGATGCGCTGCTCGAGTTCGAGCACCGGCGCGCTTTCGCTGGAAACGAGGTGGGGAATCATGCGGTCACGGACATCGGTGGGCCGCGGTCGCGGCAGAGCCCCGAATTGTGACAGAGCCGGTGCAAATCCGCCGACTCCCGACGACGGCGGCGGATGACTCCGGTCAAGGCTTGGTGTCGCAACAGGCTCCCTCGGGGCGCGACGCCGGCGGCGTGTCGCCTCCGCGTCGCGCCGGCGTCTGCTGGTTCGCCCGCGGCTTACGTCGCGGCCCCCGGGTCGTCGCCTTGGCCGTTCAGGCCGAAGCCGCCGTTCATGTCCGAATCGGAATCATCGTGGCTCGAGCCCGACGCATGGGACGGATGCAGCGGACTGGTGGAATCGAAGGAGGCGAAGCCATTGCCGGCAACAAGGGGCATGCGGTAAACGCCGACCGGAAGCATCTCCCCCTGCAGCTCCACGAGACTGGACGGCACCAGCTGGGTCGACACATGCACGTCGATCCCGGCGCCGGCGCGCATCTGCGCGGCCGTGGCCTGCGCAAGCCGTGGCCGCAGACGCATCGACCACACGGTCACGTCGTTCGGCGTCTGCCGGTTCAGGGTGTAGAGGCCCCAGCCTGCACGCCAGTCGCTTGCGTCGCTCGACGAATCGTCGCGCGCATCCTCCTCCCGGCCGTTGTCGAAGCGGGCCGTGTAGGCATGACGCCAGACCCCCGAGGCCGGGTCGCGATGGGTGCTGCAGACGAGATCGATATGCCCGAACGCTGCCGAGTACATGTGGATGACCCCGCCTGGCGACTGGCGCAGTTGCGGGGGCATCGACGCCAGTGGCAGGTTCATCTGCACGGCGCTTCCGGGCGGCAACACGATCGGTCCCTGCGTCAGCTCGACTCCCCAGGCTGCCGGATCGGTTCGGACATACGAGACGTTGAACACGCACTGCGCGTCGATCGGCAATTCGTTGAGCAACACCACGCGCCCGAGGGCGAAGGCATCGGCACTGGCCAGGCCGCCGGCGGCCAGCATCGCGGCACGGGCAACGGAGCGAAAAGCGCGAAAGGACATCGGGAACTCCTGGGTTGATGCGCTGCGTGCGCCGTGGCGCGTCGATGCGCACGCAGCAGGTGGACGGGCCGGGCCGGTGGGCCTGGCCCTGCACGGCTCGCGGCCGGGCGTGACGCCGGGTTCACCGTCGATTCAGGTCGCGGCTCCCGGATGGGCGCCGTTGCCGTTCATCTGCGCGTGGCCGTTGACGATCGATCCGTCCTGGTTCGAATCCAGGCTCGAACTCGAACTCGAGTCGCCAGACGCATCGGAGAGATCGCTCGCCTCGAGGGGCATGCGGTAGACGCCGACAGGAGTCGGCGCGCCCGCCAGCGGACTGCCATCGGAGGCCACCATCCGGGACGACACGTGCAGATCGATCGGGGCGCCGAAGCGCATTTCCTCGAGCGTGACCTGATCCAGCGCCGGGCGCAGTCGCATGCGCCACTCGGTCAGGTCGGTCGGCGTTTCCCGGCTCAGGGTGTAGCACCCGAGCCAGTCCTGCGCGACGCCGACCGAATCGGAGCTGGAATCGCTGCCGCTGCCGCTGCCGCTGCCGTTGTCGAAGCGGGCGCTGTAGACATGGCGCCAGGGCCCGGCGGCCGCCTCGCGCGTGGTGTGACAGACGAGTTCGACATGCTCGAACGCACCCGAGTAGAGGTGCGGTGCCCCGCTCGGCGACAGTCGCACCTGCGCCGGCATCGCCTGCAGCGGCAGGTCCATGCGCACCGAGCCCCCGGGCTGCAGCACGACCAGCTCCTGCGTCAGCTCGACGCTCCAGGCCAGCGGATCATCGCGGATGAACGCGACGTTGAACCCGCACCGCGCCTCGACCGGAAGCTCGTTGAACAGCACGACGCGCCCGAGGGCGTGGGCGTCGACACAGACCAGGCCGCCGGCGGCCAGCGCCGCGGCACGCGCGACGGATCGAAAAACGCGAAAGGACATGGCGAACTCCATCGGTGACAGAATGCGTGCGCGGCGGCTGCCCGCCGCCCGCCGCAAGCGGGCGCGCGCCCAGGTCGCAGCGCAGCTGTCGACAGCGCGACACACCCATGTCGGACACGTTTAGTTACCTTTGGTTCGCAACCGTACCTGGCGACAGATTGAGTAGGGTGGGGGATTACTCCCCCAGCCCTCTCACACCACCGGACGTGCGGTTCCGCATCCGGCGGTTCAAGCAGAACACTGGAGCCTCTGGTG
>JAJZEB010000116.1 GCA_021805805.1 Pseudomonadota bacterium
CGGTGCCAGCGATTTTTAATATGCGCGAAACGTTGATTCAGGAACTCAAAAACAATAACCGGGGCTGCGGGCGGGTCATGCCCGCTTTCTCCCCCCGGGTCCGGCCCATAGGCAAAAGACCCCGGGGACTCGGCAGAGTCACCGGGGTCTTCGTAGACGCTCGAAACGGAGCGATCAACCGCAGCTTCCGATATAGCCGCAGTTGTCGCAGCGGTCGCAGCCGTCGACGCGGCGCAGGAACGGGCCGCCGCACTCGGGGCAGATGCGGCCGCTGGCCAGCAGATCGGGTTCGGGCCCGAGTGCGTCGAGATCAACGCGCAGCCCGTCGGGCAGCAGCGCGCGCTGCACCAGGCGTTCGATGGTCTGCTCGCGCCCGTCGTCGCGCAGGAAACCACGCCGCTTGAGAACTTCCTGCAGCGCGTACGCGATCGCTGCGACTTCGGACTGGTGGAAGCGCGGCGCGCGGCTGCCGTCGGACTTGACGACCTCGCCACAGCGCACCGGACCCTTGTCCCAGACGACTTCGCGCATGTTCTGCAGCGACTTCGCCACCGAACCGCCCGAGCGCGCGACCAGCGACAGCAAGCGCATGTTGGACGCGATCCACTGCTGGCCTTCGTCGCGCTGCCCCGCGGGCATGAAGAACTCGATCGGCCGCTCGATGCGCACCGCGCGCCCGTCGACGCGGCCTTCGACCTCGGCGAACGAGATCGAGAGGTAGACCGTCTTGCCGCCTTCGGAAGTCATGTAGCTGACCTTGCTCGTCACCGCCTGCAGGTCGCCCGACGGGCGACCTTCGATGCGCCGCGTCAACGGATCGACGTCGAGCGGCGCCGCAGCTGCGGCAGTCGCCGGCGCCGGTGTCGGCGCGGTCTGCAGCACCGCGCCCAGAACCGAGTTCGGCCGATACGTCGCCAGCCCCTTCAGGCCCGCCTCCCAGGCCTGCATGTACAGGTGCTTGAAGTCGTCGAACGGATAGTCGGCCGGCACGTTGACCGTCTTGCTGATGCTGGTGTCGATGTACGGCTGCACGGCGCCGAGCATGCGCATGTGGTCGGCCGCGGTCATCTCCAGCGCGGTGACGAACGCCGGCGGCAGGTGTTCGACGTCGCCGCCACGCGCGCGGTACAGCCGCCAGGCATGGTCGGCCACCTCGTATTCGCGCTTGCTGTCGTCGGCCATGCGCTTGCGCCGCGTGTAGACCCACGAGAACGCCGGCTCGATGCCGTTGCTCGCGTTGTCGGCGAAGGCCAGGCTGATGGTGCCGGTCGGAGCCACCGCCAGCAGGTGCGAGTTGCGGATGCCGTGGCGCGCGATCTGTTCGCGCAGACCCTGCGGCAGGCGCTGCGCGAAACCGCTGGCGAGGTACTTGTCGGCGTCGAACAGCTTGAACGCGCCCTTTTCCTGCGCCAGCTCGACCGACGCGGCGTATGCGGCGTCGCGCATGGCTTCGGCCACGCCGGCGGCGAACGCCCGCCCGGCGTCGCTGTCGTAGCGCAGCCCGAGCATGATGCAGGTGTCGCCCAGGCCGAGGAAGCCGAGGCCGACGCGGCGCTTGTTCATCGCCTCCTCGTACTGCTGCGGCAGCGGCCAGTAGGTGGCGTCGAGCACGTTGTCGAGCATGCGCACCGCGGTCGCGGCGACCGCCGCGAACGCGGCCTCGTCGAAACGCGCGCCGGGCTCGAACGGATCGCGCACGAAACGCGTCAGGTCGATCGAACCCAGACAGCAGCAGCCGTAGTCCGGCAGGAACTCCTCGGCGCAAGGATTGGTCGCCTCGAAGGTCTCGCAGTAATAGAGGTTGTTCTCGCGGTTGGCGGTGTCGAGAAACAGGATGCCGGGCTCGGCGTGGTCGTAGGTGCAGTGCATGATCTGCTCCCACAGGTCGCGCGCCGCAACCTGCCGGTAGACCCACTGACCGTCGTCGCGCACGCGCGCGCCGGCGGCGATCTGGTCGTCGCCGGGTCGCGCCGGATGCACCAGGTCGACGCGGGCGTCGTCGCGCACCGCGGCCATGAACGCGTCGCTGACACCGACCGACAGGTTGAAGTTGCGAAATGCGCCGCCGTCCTTGGCGTGGATGAAGGCCTCGATGTCCGGGTGATCGATGCGCAGCACGCCCATTTGCGCGCCGCGTCGCGCGCCGGCCGACTCGACCGTCTCGCACGAGGCGTCGAACACGCGCATGAACGACAACGGCCCGCTGGCGCGGCTGCGCGTGCTGCCGACGTGCGACCCGGCCGGCCTGATGCGGCTGAAGTCGTAGCCGACGCCGCCGCCGCGGCGCATGGTTTCGGCCGCCTCGGCCAAGGCCTTGTAGATTCCCGGCTTGCCGTCGCGGTCCTCCGAGACGGCGTCGCCGACCGGCTGCACGAAACAGTTGATCAGCGTGGCTTCGAGCATCGTGCCGGCAGCCGACATGATGCGCCCGGCCGGAACGAAGCCGGCACGCAGCGCGTCGAGGAAGCGCGGCTCCCAGGCCGCCGCGTCGGCTTCGACGCCGGCGAGCGCGCGCGCCACGCGGGCGGCGATGTCTTCAAAACTGCGTTCTTCGCCTTTGGCATATTTCTCGGCCAGAACGTCCAGACTGATTTCCTGCGGTTGCATTGATCGATTCTCCATGGGCGCCAGCAGCGCCCGATTCCAGATTTATAGCGGGTCGTCTTCCGACCTTGTTTCGATCTCGGTCAAGCCGAGCAGCGTTTGCGCCTCATCGCCGGGCAGCGCCTCCACTGCCTTCAGCTGACGCCCCATGGCGCGCGTGCGCACTTCGGCGGCGCCAATGGTGTTGTTCGCTTCTTCAAGCTTTTTACGCACTTTTCCGAGAACTTCACCGAACTTGCCGAATTCCGTCTTCACCGCGCCGAGCACTTTCCAGACCTCGGTCGAGCGCTGCTGCAGCGCCATGGTGCGAAACCCCATCTGCAAGCTGTTCAGCAGCGCCAGCAGCGTGGTCGGGCCGGCCAGCATCACCCGGTGCTCACGCTGCAGGGCCTCGACCAGCCCGGCTCGACGCAGCGCCTCGGCGTAGAGGCCTTCGGTGGGCACGAACAGAATCGCGAAATCGGCGGTGTACGGCGCAGCCAGGTACTTGGTCTGGATCGTGCGCGCTTCGTCGCGCAGGCGCTGTTCGAGTGCCTTGGCTGCGGCGTCGGCAGCAACGCGATCGGCCCGCTCCTGCGCGTCGAGCAGCCGCTCGTAATCCTCGCGCGGGAACTTGGCGTCGATCGGCAGCCACAGCGGGCCGTCTCCCTGGCCGGGAAGCCGGATGGCGAATTCGACGCGCGCGCCGCTTCCGGGCACGGTCTCGACATTGACCCCGTACTGCTCGGGAGTGAACACCTGCTCGAGCAACGCCGCGAGCTGGATTTCGCCGAACACGCCGCGGGTCTTGACGTTGGAGAACACCCGCCGCAGATCGCCGACGCCCTGCGCCAGGGTCTGCATTTCGCCCAGCCCGCGGTGCACCAGCTCCAGGCGCTCGGCGACCTGGCGGAAACTCTCGCCCAGGCGCTGCTCGAGGGTCGCGTGCAGCTTCTCGTCGACCGTCAGCCGCATCTGTTCGAGCTTGCGCTCGTTGTCGGTCTGCAATTCGCGCAGACGCTGCTCGACGGTGGCGCGCATCTCGGCCAGCCGCTGCTCGCTGCCTTGGCGCAGCGCGTCGAGCTGCTGCGCCAACTGCATCTGCAATTGCTGCAGCGCCGCGGCATTCGACTGCGTGAGCTGCCCGACCTGCAGCGCGAGGCTGTCAGCCTGGCTTTTCTGCAGCGCCTGCAGCTGCTGCGCGACCGCGTCGAGCCGCGCCTCCAGCGCCTGCGTGGCCTGCGCCGCCTGCGCCAGCTGCAGGCCCTGGAACTCGGTGAACCGCGCCGCCTGCTCGGTGCGCAGGCCGTGCGCGGCATCGAGCACCGCAGCGCGCAGTTCGCGCTCGACGCGTTCGAGTTGCGCCGGAAGCTGCGGCAGCGTCGCGAGCAGCGCGCGCTGCCGCGCCAGCCCGACGAGCAATGCCACCAGCGCACCCAGTGCAGCCAGCGCGCAGACCGCTGCGATGACCCAGGCCGTCACCGTTCAGGCTCCGGCCGGAGTCAGCGGTGCGCGCCCCTGCAGCACCGCGATCAGGTTGTCGACCGCCAGCCGCACCATCGCGCGACGCGTCGGAACCGACGCGCTGGCGATATGTGGTGTCAGCACCAGCCGCGGCGCCTGCAGCAGCAGCGGGTTGACCTCGGGCTCGCCCTCGAACACGTCGAGCCCGGCGGCACCCAGGTGCCCTTCGTGCAGCGCAGCCGCCAACGCCGCCTCGTCGACCACGCCGCCGCGCGCGATATTGACCAGGGTCGCGCCCGGACGCATCTGCGCCAGCTGCGGCGCGCCGATCAGGTGCCGCACCGCCGCGCTGTACGGCAGCGCCAGAACGACATGGTCGCTTTCATCGAGCAATTCGGGCAGCGTGCGCCAGGCCGCACGGTAGTGGGCTTCGAGCGCGTCGTCGAGTCGGCGGCGGTTGTGGTAGAGGACGCGCATGCCGAAACCGTGCACCGCGCGCCGCGCAATGGCCTGCCCGATGCGCCCCATGCCGACGATGCCCAGCGTGGTGCCGTGGACGTCGGCGCCGGCGAACAGCCCGTACGACCATTGCCGCCACTGGCCGGCGCGCAGATAGCGTTCCGCATCGGCCATCTGCCGCGCCGCGGCCAGCAGCAGCGCGAAGCCGAAATCGGCCGTGGTCTCGGTCAGCACGTCGGGCGCGTGGGTCACGACCACGCCACGCGCGGCGCACGCAGCCAGGTCGATGTGGTCCACGCCCACGGTCATGGTGCTGACCACGCGCAGCTGCGGGCACGCGTCGAGCAGCGCGGCATCGATGCGTTCGCTGTTGGTGATGAATGCGCCGTGCTTGTCGGCCAGGCGCACGCGCAGCTGCTGCGCGGTGTCGATGTGATCGTCCGCGGTGTACTCGACATCGGCCACCGATTCGAGCTCGGCGAGGATGTCGGGAAATGCGGCGCGCGCCACCAGCACGCGAGGCCGCACAGTCGAGTCGTGCATCGGCGAATCCAGGAACGGTCGTTGCGAAAGGGCGGCGCCGGGGCCGCATCCGGCACTGTAGCGCAAGCGCGGCGTGTGCCGGGCGGACGCCCTGCCGCGTACGACGGCTGTTGCATCACAACATGCAACGGAATCTGAAACATGTTGCACGAAATCCGCAAAGAGCCGAGCCCGGGGTGTGGCGCGCATTCGCGCAACACGCGCAAGCCCCTGTTTTCATGCGGTTTTATGCATCAGGACAAGCCTATTGTGCATTGCACCAAAAAAATGCTTGACAGCGACTTCCGAGTCTCTAGAATACGGGTTGTGCGCTGCAGCAAAACGGCTCGGCGCGATGCGCGATCGGTGTCATGGAACCGTCTTGAGTTGCCGCCAGAATCGTGCCCACCGTCCCATTCACCCCTAGGAGCCCATGATGATGACCCCTGACCAACTGATCGCCGCGCAGAAGTCGCAACTCGAAACCCTGTTCGCGCTCAGCGGCAAGGCTGTCGAGAGCCTCGAGAAAGTCGTTGAACTGAACATCCAGACGCTGAAGGCGACGATGCACGAAACGTCCGACGCAGCGCTGGCTGCGCTGTCGGTCAAGGACCTGCAGGAACTCGCGTCGCTTCAGCCGAACCTGGCCCAGCCGGTGACCGAGAAGCTGCTGGCGTATTCGCAGCACGTCTACGAAATCGCGTCGGGCACGCAAGCCGAGTTCGCGAAGGCGCTCGAAGCCAACGCCGCCGATCTGCACAAGAAGGTGCAGTCGATGGTCGATACTGCGGTCAAGAATGCTCCGGCCGGGACCGAAACCGCGGTGGCGATCATGAAGAGCGCGATGAGCGCCGCGAACAACGCCTACGACTCGGTGCAGAAGGCCAGCAAGCAGGCTGCCGAAGTCGTCGAAGCCAACTTCAACACGGTGACCAGCAGCGCGCTGAAGGCCGCGCAAACCGCCGCGCCGCGCAAGCGCAGCGCCGCCTGAACGCTTCACCCGCCGGGCCCGGCCCGGCCGTTCCGATTGTCTCCTCGGTACTTTCCAAAGTACCTTTCGAACCGGTCAGCCCCCTGACCGGTTTTTTTTTGCCCGCGCCGGCAACGCCCGGGTGCGGTGCGCGGCAATCGCAGCCGGGCACCCTGCTACGATCGCCGGCTTCGGCCACGCGCCGGACCACCCGCCGCCCGGCGCGGCACCGACGGGACACGACATGGCATTGAAGGCAACGATTCACAAGGCCGAGCTCCAGCTCGCCGACATGGACCGCAACCACTATGCCGAGCTGGCGCTGACCATCGCACGCCATCCGTCCGAGACCGACGAACGGATGATGGTGCGCCTGCTGGCGTACGCGCTGCACGCGCAGGACGGCATCGCGTGGACCAAGGGCCTGTTCGACGTCGACGAGCCCGAGATCTGGGTCAGGGACCTGACCGGCGCGATCACGCTGTGGATCGACATCGGCCAGCCCGATGAGACACGGCTGCGCAAGGCGTGCGGCCGCGCCGCCCAGGTCGTCGTGGTCTGCCACGCCAGCAGCAGCGAGGTCTGGTGGAAGCAGATCGCGCCGCGGCTGACGCGACTGCGCAACCTGAGCGTGCTGCGCGTTCCGGCCGATGCGGCGCAGGCGCTGGCGTCGCTGGCCGCGCGCGGCATGCGGCTGCAATGCCTGGTGCAGGACGGCGCGATCACGTTCAGCAGCGACGCGGCAACGGTCGAGCTTGCGCTGCAGACCCTCCAGCGCACCGCGGACTGACGGCGGCGCCGCGCCACGTGCCAAACGCCGGATTCACAGCGTCGATTCGATGCGCACCATTTCCTGCGCGATGTCGGCGGCGGGCAGCGCCGCGCGCTTGGCCAGCCAGATCACGACCAGGCTCCAGATCGCGACGATGACGACGCCGGGCCAGAAGCCCAGCATGCCGTAGCCGCCACCGACGTTGCTCAGCGCGGACAGCAGCCACATGCCGCCGAACCACGCGAGCAGCCACGAAATGTGCTTCCAGCCGAACTCGGCCGCCGGCTTGCCGGCGACGACGTGGAACCACGCGGCGTACAGTGCGAAGCCCACGGCAACGACGATGAACAGGAACGAGTTGGTCTGGTAGCCGGTCCAGTAGACGATCCAGTTGCTCGCGATGAACGCCAGCGGCGCGATGACACCGGCGCCGGGCAGCCGGAACTCGCGCTTGAGCCCGGGCTGGCTGTCGCGCAGGATCAGCAGCACGACCGGGCCCAGTCCGTAGGTCAGCACGGTGACCGAAGTGATGTAGTCGACCATCTTCTGCCAGGCCGGGAACGGCAGCAGGAACAGCACGCCGACGACCCACATCACCAGCACCGACAGCAGCGGCACCTGCGCGGTGTTGAGCCGCGTCAGCCAGCGCGGCCCGGCGCCGAGTTCGCCGACCGCGAACAGAATGCGCGAGCCGCCGGTGACGTACATCAGCCCGGTGCCCCCGGGCGAGATATAGGCGTCGACGTACACCGGAGTTCGACATCTCGGCCCCCGAAATCGCGGTTTTCGAGGGGTGGCCTCCATATGGATCAAGGACTTACATGCGACTTTCGACGGTCGCTTGTAGTGGCAACTATGTAACGTATTTGTAAGGGC
>JAJZEB010000011.1 GCA_021805805.1 Pseudomonadota bacterium
CCGCCGCTGCCCCCGACGGCTGCGCCGCGGCAGGCCGAACCGACCGTGGCGGCAGGCAGCGACTTCGTTCGCTTCTGAGTGCCCCCAGGGCCGGGCTGCGCCCGGCCCGTTCCACCTCGCAGCCTGCAGGCTGCTCGGATTCGGCGGGCGCGCGGTCGTGCGCAGGCACGGCCGCTGGTCCCGCCTCATCCCCCGCGGGGGTCAAGCAATCTTGGGGCTGCCCGGCGATTGCTTGAGCGCGGCGCGGGCAAACGCCTCGGCGCGACCGCCGCGGAAATACGCCACCAGTTCCGGCTCGTCACGCTTGGCGAGTTCTGCCGCAGGCGCCATCGCCAGCACCTTGCGGCGCGCCAGGAACGCGACCTGGTCGCTTCCATGCCAGATCGAATCCAGATCGTGGGTCACCTGCAGCACGGTCAGGTCGAGCGCGCCGCACAGCTCGCGAATCAGCGCGTCGAACGCAGCCGCGCCCAGCGGATCGAGCCCCGACGTGGGCTCGTCGAGCACCAGCAGTTCCGGGTCGAGGGCCAGCGCGCGCGCCAGCGCAGCGCGCTTGACCATGCCGCCCGACAGCTCGGCTGGATATTTGTGCGCGGCGTCCTGCGGCAGCCCGGCCAGGCCGATTTTCAGCATCGCGACTTCGCGCGCCAGCGATACCGGAAGCGCCCCGTGTTCGCGCAACGGCAGCAGCACGTTCTCCAGCACGCTCAACCCGGTGAACAGAGCTCCCCCCTGGAACAACACGCCGATACGCTGACGCAGCGCAGCGCGCGCGCGCTCGGGAAGCGCCAGCGCGTCTTGTCCGAACAGCGTCAAGCTGCCCTTTTCGGGCTGCTGCAACATGATCAGCGTACGCAGCAGTACGGTCTTGCCGCTGCCCGAGGCGCCGACCAACGCGGTGATGCGCCCGCGTGGCACGTCCAGGTCGAGCCCCTCGTGCACGGTCTGCGCGCCGAAGCGGTTGACGATGCCGCGGGCGCGAACCAGTGCGGACGCGTCCGCAACGGGCACCTGGGTCATAGCCCGAGCATGTTGTACAGCACCGAGAATCCGGCATCGACGACGATGACCAGGAAGATCGCCTGCACCACGCTCGACGTCGTCGCGCGCCCGACCGCAGCGGTGCCGCCGCGCACCCGCAGTCCCTGCATGCAGCCGACCAGCGCGATGATCACCGCGAACACCGGCGCCTTGGCCAGTCCCAGCAGCAAGGTGGTGACACTGACCACCTGCGGGATGCGTTCGACGTAGACGCGCCAGGGCACGCCATAGCCCATCATGGCGACGACGCCGCCGCCGAAAAGCCCCATCGCATCGGCCAGCAACGCCAGCAGCGGCATGACCACGATCAGCGCCAGCACCTTGGGCAGCACCAGGACGTCGAACGGCTCCAGCGCGAGCACGCGCAGCGCATCGATCTCCTCGGTGATGCGCATGGTTCCGAGTTGGGCCGCATACGATGATCCGGTTCGCCCCGCGACCAGGATCGCGCACAGCAGCGGCCCCATTTCCCTCAGGGTGATGATCGCCACCAGGTTGACGATCAGGATGTTGGCGCCATAGGTTGCGAGCGTCGCGCCGCCCTGGTAGGCCATGACCATGCCGATCAGGAACGACAGCAACGCGACGATGCCCATGGCGCGTACCCCGGCGGCTTCCAGTTCGGCAGCGACTTCGCGCCAGCGGATGCGCCACCAGCGCGCCAGCTGCGGCGTACCGCGCCAGACCAGCTCGCCGAGCATGGCACTGAACGCGGCCCCGACCTGCAGTGCAGCGCAGACTCCGCGCCCGATGTCGCCGAACAGTCCCGCGTGGCGCCTGACCGGGGCCGCCGGCAGTGTCAACGCGCGTGCGCGCACCAGCGCGAGCAGACGCGTCGCGCGCTCGGGCAGATCCAGTTCGAGCACGATGCCCTGCGCATGCCAATCGCGCAAAGCGGCTTCGAGCACGCAGGCTCCCGCGCTGTCGAGCGTCCACGCCGCGTCGGCGCGCAACCGCAGACGCACGCACCCGGGCGGCGCGCGCAACAGGGGCGGCCGCGCCAGCGCGCGCACCGTCCACGCGCCGCGCAGCAAGAGCTCGGCCTCGCTGGATCCGCTCCAGCGCGCATCGGCGCGGGACGCGACAGCGGATGGGGCTTCGCGCACGGTGTCCGCTCAGCCCTGTGCCGCGGGGGTCGCACGCAGCACTTCGTCGAGCGTGGTGCTGCCGTCGGCCACTTTCAGGGCCCCGGCCAGTCGCAGCGGGCGCATGCCGTCCTTCAGCGCCTGCTGCCGCAGCCGGTCCAGGTCGGCGCCGGCGGCGAGCAACTGGCGCAACGGCGAAGTGACCTGCAGCAGCTCGTACAGGCCGACGCGGCCGAGAAAGCCGGTGTTGCGGCACGCCAGGCACCCCACAGGGCGGTACGGCGACACCCGCGCGCTCGGTCGCCAGGGTGCCACGGCCTGCTCGAAGGTCTGCTGGTCGAACGCCGGATCGGGCTGCTTGCACTGGGGGCACAGCAGCCGCACCAGACGCTGCGCGAGCACGCCCAGCAAGGTGGCCGAGATCAGGTACGGCGCGACGCCGAGTTCGACCAGACGTGTGATGCTGGCGGCCGCGTCGTTGGTGTGCAGCGTCGACAGCACCAGATGGCCGGTCAGCGCCGCCTGCACCGCCATCTCGGCGGTTTCGCGATCACGGATTTCGCCGACCATGATGATGTCCGGATCCTGCCTCATCAGCGCGCGCAGCCCTTCGGCAAAACCCAGATCCAGTCCGGCCTGCACCTGCATCTGGTTGAACGCCGGCTCGATCATTTCGATCGGGTCCTCGACCGTGCAGACATTGACCACGTCGGTGGCCAGGCGCTTGAGCGTGGCGTACAGCGTCGTCGTCTTGCCGCTTCCGGTCGGACCGGTCACCAGCACGATGCCGTGGGCACGTGCAGTCAGCGCCTCCCAGGCCTGGGCCTCGGCCGGAGGAAAGCCCAGCGAGGCGCTGTCACGCTGCACCACGTCGGGGTCGAAGATGCGCATCACCAGCTTTTCGCCGAAGGCCGTGGGCAGCGTCGACAGGCGCAGCTCGACTTCGTCGCCGCCGGGGCGGCGGGTCTTGATGCGGCCGTCCTGCGGCCGCCGCTTCTCGACCACGTCCATGCGTCCGAGCAGCTTGATGCGGCTGGTCATTGCGCCGAGCACCGCTGCAGGAACCTGGTAGACGGTGTGCAGCAGGCCGTCGATGCGCAGCCGGATGCCGCCCATGTCGCGGCGAGGCTCGAGATGGATGTCCGACGCGCGCTGCTCGAACGCGTACTGCCACAGCCAGTCGACGACTTCGACCACACCGGCGTCGTTGGCATCGAGTGCGCGGCCGCTGCGGTCGAGCTCGACGAGTTGCTCGAATTGCTGGATCGCGCCGTTGCGCGCACCTCGGCGCTGCGCCTGGCGCACCGAGCGCGCCAGATTGAAGAACTCGGTCGTGTAGCGGGTCACCTCGGCCGGGTTGGCCACGACCACGCGGATCGGCTGGCGCAGCATGCGCTCGAGCTCGCCGACCCAACCCAGCGCGAAAGGCTCGGCGGTGGCGATGGTCACGCCGCTGGCGTCGGCCGCCACCGGCAGGATGTGGTGGCGCTGCGCGTAACTCAGGGAAAACAGGTCGCCGATGCGGCCGATGTCGACACGCAACGGGTCGATGCGCAGCAGCGGCAATCCCGCCCGCTCGGCCAGCCACGCGGTCAACGCATCGATTTCGAGCAGGCCGCCGCCTGGCCTCGGCAACGAGGCCAGCGCGATCTTCTCAAGCGCGTGCCGCTGAGCCCCGGCGTGCGCGCAGCGATCCAGTCCCTGGCGCAAGGCCTCGTCGTCGATGAGGCCGTCGTCTCGCAGCCAGTGCAGCAGTTCACGCCAGTCGAGCGTGCCGACGTGCGCGTGCGGCTTGGCGGGTGAGCGGGCGCGATGCATGGCCGCAGTGTAAGGCGCCCGGCGTGGCAAGTGCCGACCTTGGGCTTCGACGCGCGCGCACCTGCACGATGGCCTGCGGCAGCCCGACGGGTCGCGCGTTCATTCATTGCTGCGGCTGCAGCAGGCCATGAAGCGCGAACACCGCGCGCCAGGCCTGCAGCTTGCGCTCGAAGCTCCACGACGCATTGGCCGGGCTGCTCGACGGCAGGCGGTCGACGCGAGCGACCAGGCCGCGCGTGCGCACAAGGAAACGCGCCGACGCGCCGCCGTTGTGCGCGATGCCGCGCAGCCGCGGCAGCTGCGCGACCAGCCCCGCCAGGTCGTTGGGCTCGCCGGCGGTGATGGCCGCGTCCAGGCTGCCCTCGCGCCGGCACGCCGCATACACGTCCCAGATGCCGACTCCGCACCGCAACACCGCGGCGACCCGATCCGGGTAGGCAAGCGCGCGCAGATCGCGTTCGAGCAGGCACGACAACAGCGGCCAGAACTGGTTGCGTGGATGCGCGTAGTACTGCCCCGCGTTCAGCGAGGCGACGCTTGGAAAGCTGCCGAGGATCAGCAGCCGCGTGCCGCTGTCGGCCAGCGCGGGCAAACCGGTCAGGCGCGGAGAAACTTCACGGTGCACGGTCGCGCAGCTTAACCGAAGATGACGCCCTCGCCTGCGCTGCGGCTCATGTACACTCTCGCCCCAGCGCGGGTGTAGTTCAATGGCAGAACGGCAGCTTCCCAAGCTTCATACGAGGGTTCGATTCCCTTCACCCGCTCCAGTCATCATGCGCGCTGTCGCAGCAGCCGCCGCCCCCCGATGCCCGACTCCGATCCGTTCCAGCCGCAACGCGGCGTGCGCAGCTTTGTGCTGCGCGCCGGCCGCACGACCAGTGGCCAGAGCCGAGCGCTGGCCGAACTCGGCCCGCGTTTCGTCGTCCCTTTCGCGCGCGACGTCGACTGGGACGCCGTGTTCGGGCGCCACGCACCGCGGGTGCTCGAAATCGGCTTCGGCATGGGCGAGGCCACGGCACAGATCGCGGCCGCGTCGCCCGAACGCGACTACATCGGAGTCGAAGTGCACCCGCCGGGAGTCGGCGCGCTGCTGCTGCGCATCGAACGCGCCGCGCTGCGCAACCTGCGCCTGGTGCAGCACGACGCGGTCGAGGTGCTGCGCGACATGGTCGCGCCGCAGTCGCTGGCTGCGGTGCACGTGTTCTTTCCCGACCCGTGGCACAAGAAGCGGCACCACAAGCGCCGCCTGATCCAGCCCGCGCTGGTCGCGTTGATCGCCAGCCGGCTGCAGCCCGGCGGCGTGCTGCACTGCGCCACCGACTGGGACGACTACGCGCAGCAGATGCTCGCCGTGCTCGGCGATTGCGCGCTGCTGGCCAATACCGCCGACGGCTACGCGCCGCGCCCCGACAGCCGGCCGCTGAGCAAGTTCGAGGCCCGCGGCCTGCGGCTGGGACACGGCGTGCGCGACCTGGTGTTCGTGCGCCGCTGACGGCGCCGCACCACCGACGCGGGTCAGGCGCTGCCGAACAGACCGCTCAAGCCGCCGTAAACGCCCAGCGCCGAGGTCAGCACGACCACTGCGAGCACCACCGCCAGGTAGACGCCGCGCGGCCGGTGCGCCGGCGGCAGCGCCTTCATCGCCAGCGCGACGAGGAATCCGAGCACCAGCGGCAACAGCAGCGCGTTCATGACCTCGACGCCGACCGACAGCGCGACCAGGTCCGGAGCCAGCGCGACGATCAGCGCGCCGCCGATCACCCCGGCACTGAACACGATGTAGAACCACGGTGCCTCGAGCGGGTGATGCTCGAGCGAGTGCTTGTAGCCGGTGACTTCGCCGAAACCCCACGCCGCGGCCAGTGCGACGACGATGGCCGCGACCATCGCCGCGCCGAGCATTCCCAGCCCGAACAGCGTGCGTCCGAGCAGCGGGCCGAGGAACGGAGTCAGCGCCTGCGCCACCTGGCCGACCGTGTTCAGCGGCGCGCTGTGGTGTCCGGCCCACAGCGTGGCCGCGGCCACCACCAGCACCGCGGCCATCACCACCTGGGTGATCAGCGCGCCCAGCGCGGTATCCCAGCGCGCCGCCGCGTACTGTTGCGGCTGCAGCCCCTTGTCGGCGACCGCGGATTGCTGGTAGAAGACCATCCACGGCATGATCACCGCGCCGATGTTGGCCGCGACCAGGTACCAGTAGCCGCGGTCGTGCAGCGGAACGCCGAGCATGCCATGCCACAGCGCTGTGCCATGCACCGGCGCGCGCAGCGCGACCCAGATGAACACCAGCTCGAACAGACCCAGCGCGATCGCCACCCGTTCGACCCGTCGGTAGCTTCCGGTCCAGACGATCAGCAGCAGGAAGCCTGCGGCCAGGCTCAGGCTGACGCCGCGGCCGATGCCGAACAGCTCGGCCACGCCGGCCACGCCGGAGAATTCGCTGAGCAGCGCACCGACCGTGGCAACCGCGAGTCCGCCGACCGAGACCCACGCCCAGCCCGTGCCGAAGCACTCGCGTATCAGCTCGCCGTGCCCCTTGCCGGTGAAAATGCCCAATCGGACTGTCAGTTCCTGCACGACGTACAGGATCGGCACGAGCAGCAACTGCAACGCGAGCAGGCGGTAACCCCATTGCGCACCGCTTTGCGCGGCCGTCAGCACGCTGCCGACATCGGTGTCGGCCAGCATGACCACGAGCCCGGGGCCGAGCACGGACAGAAAAATCCGCCACCGCGCGGCGCGCGACACGCCGACCGCGGTCGGATTCAACGACGAGTTCATCCAGAGTTCCAGGGAATTCAGTTTTGACGAATGATAATCGTTCTTGATAGACGCCGAACTCAGGTTACTCTACGTTACCGCGAATTTTCGACTTGGCGCAACATCATGCCCGATCGACGCACGCGGCGCGTTCGCGCCCGCGCGCACCCGGTAGAATCGGAGGCTTTTGACCGCCAAGCTCCAAGCCATGGACTTCGAACAAGCCCGCTTCAACATGATCGAGCAGCAGATCCGGCCCTGGGACGTGCTCGCACCCGACGTTCTGGACCTGCTGGGAGCGGTCAAGCGCGAGGATTTCGTGCCGGCCGCGTACCGCAACCTGGCATTCACCGACATGGAAATCCCGCTGCCCGGCGGCGAGTGCATGCTCGCGCCTAGGGTTGAAGCGCGCATGTTGCAGGAACTGGCGCCGCGCAAGCACGAATGGGTGCTTGAAGTCGGCACCGGCAGCGGTTTCGTCGCCGCGCTGCTCGGCCACTGCGCCGCCCAGGTCATGAGCCTGGAAATCCATCCCGAACTCGCCGACAGCGCGCAGCAGCGGCTGCGCCAGTGTGGCGTGATGAACGCCACGGTTCGCTGCATGGACGCGTCGCGCGAACTGCCCCCCGGCGAGTTCGACGCCATTTTGCTGTCGGGCTCGGTGGCGCAGATCCCCGCGGCGCTGGTCCAGCGCCTGAAGCCGGGCGGACGTCTGTGCGCCATCGTCGGCGACACGCCGGTGATGCGCGGCCAACTCCTGACCCGTGTCGGCGCTGCCGAAAGCAAGGTCGTCGATCTGTTCGACACCGTCGCGCCGCGCTTGCACGGCTTCGCCGAGACCCCGCGCTTCCGCTTCTGAGCACCCGCCGGCCGGGCTGCGCCCGGCCCCCGTGCAACCTGTGGCGACCCTGCGCTCGTGCGAGGGTCGCACCGATGCAGAGAACCATGCGATGATCGAACAGTTCACCGTCGCCGACCTTGCCGACATGCTGGACAACCAGCCGGATCAACTCGACGGCTGGCAGATCGTCGACGTACGCGAGCCCTGGGAACTCGAGCGTGCGTCGATCCGGCATGCAGCGTTTCGCTGCAGCGCCATTCCGATGGCCACCGTTCCATTGCGCAGCGGCGAGATCGCGCGCGACAAGAAGATTCTGGTCATGTGCCGCAGTGGCGGGCGCAGCATGCAGGTGGCGAACTTTCTCGCCGGCAGCGGCTACGCGCAGGTCTACAACCTGCAGGGCGGGATCACCGCCTGGTCGCGCGAAATCGACCCCGGCGTCCCGACTTATTGAGGCTGCTGCCCCAAGCCGCCTCCGGGCGCATCCAGGCGCGCGCCGATCCACGCCGCATGCTGCACCGCTGCGCCTCGATGCGCGGCGCTGAACGCCAGCGCGGCCTGCTGCGCCGAGACGCGTTGCTGCGGTTGATCCAACCAGGTCTGCAGCGCGCTCCAGACTCCGGCGGCGTCGGCCGCCCGGCGCAGCGCGCCTGCCGCCGCGGCCTGCTCGGCAGCCTGCGCAAAATTGAAGCTGGACGGGCCCATCACCACCGGACAGCCCTCGGCGCACGCCTCGATCAGGTTCTGCCCGCCGAGCGGCAGCAGGCTGCCGCCGACAAAAGCTGCGTCGGCCATCGCGAAATACGCCGACATCTCGCCCAGGGTGTCGCCGAGCCAGACGTCGGTGCCCGCATCCGGCAGGCCGATGCTGCGCCGCTGCACGCGCAGACCGCGGTCGCGCGCCAGACGCGCGACGGCGTCGAATCGCGGCGGGTGGCGCGGAACGAGCACGATCAGCACGCGCGCACGCAGCGCCGCGGGCAAGGCGTCGAGCAACAACGCCTCCTCGGCGATGCCCTGGTGCTCGCGCGTCGATGCGAGCACCAGAACCGGTCGCGGCGCGACCGCAGCGCGCCAGCGCAGACCCAGCGCGTGCAGCTTCGGATCGCTGTGCCGGTCGAACTTCAGATTGCCCGCAACGGTGACCTCGCGCACGCCCAGCGCGCGCAGGCGCGCCGCATCGTCCTCGGTCTGCGCCGCCGCGCTGTCGATCGCGCCGAACGCGGCCGTCGCCAGCCGTGGCCAGCGCGCCCAGCGCGCCGCGCTGCGCGGCGACAACCGCGCATTCGCCAGCAGCAGCGGAACCCCTGCGTCGGCGCACACGGCGAGCAGATTGGGCCAGACCTCGGTTTCCATCAGCACGCCCAGCTCGGGTCGGAATCGCTGCAGGAAGCGGCGCAACGCGCCGGGAAGGTCATACGGCAGCCAGACCTGCAGATCGTCGGCGCGCAGCAACGCGCGGCCGGCGTCGCGCCCGCTTGCGGTCATGTGGGTCAGCAGGATGCGCAGCCCGGGGCGTTGTGCGCGCAAGGCATCGAGCAGCGGCGCGACGGCGCGCGTTTCGCCCAGCGAAACCGCATGCACCCACAACAGCGGTGCGCCGGCGTCGCGCTCGGGCGCCGCATAGCGCCCCAGGCGCTCCCCCAGGTGAGCCCGGTACAGCGGTTCGCGCCGGCCGCGCCACCACAGTCGCAGCAACGCCAGCGGCAGCAGCAGCCGCCAGGCCAGGCTGTACAGGCTCAGCGCCCAGCGCGGCGCGGAACTCTCGCGCATCGCCACCTCAGGCTGCAGCGGCCAGCACCGTGCGCACCGCGTCGCACACTGCCTGCGTGGTCGGAGGCGCGCCGTCGTCGCCGAGGCTGCACCACGGCGCCGCCGAAGCGAAATCGACGCTGTGCGGCGACGAGCCGGCATGGATCGCCACCGCCGGCGTGCCCACCGCGGCGCCCAGGTACAACAGCCCGGTGTCGACGCCGACGACCAGCGCCGCACCGTGCAGCACCTGCATCCAGGCGTCGAGCGCGAATGCCTGCGGTGCCAGCTGTGCAGCGCAGGGCCCGTCGGCGGAATTGACTGCGCGCTGCAGTCGCTCGACGCGCGCCCGCTCGGCAGCGTCGCCCCAGGCGAACACGCTGCGAATGCCCAACGCGCGCAACCAGCGCGCGAGCTCGACCCAATGGGCCTCGTCCCACAGCTTGCGCGGCTTGGCGGTGGCCGACAACAACACCGCGTAGCGCCCGGCGTCGACCCACTCAGGCCGCTGCGCGTGCAGCTGCAGGCCGTAACGCGGCGGACCCGACGGCGAGTAGTGCAAGGCCCACGCAGCCAGTTCGCGATAGCGCCGCACCGCGGCTTCGGTTCGTCCGAGGCCGGTGCGCATGCGCCGCGCGTAGAACAGCGGCGCCAGCGGTTCGCGCGCCGAGGCCCAGGACAGCCCCACATGCTCGCCGCGCGCCAGTCTGGCGACCAGCGCGCTCTTGAGCAGGCCCTGCAGGTCGATCACGGCGTCGTAGTGCTGCTGCCGCAACTGCGCGACCAGCGCACGCCACTCGTGCCGGGTATCGGCCGCCAGCGGCCTGCGGCGCCAGCGCCGCAGCGCCACGGTGACGATGCGGTCGATCCCCGGGTGGGCGCGCAGCAGCGGCGCGTACGCCTCCTCGACCAGCCAGTCGACGCGCGCCCCCGGCATGGCAGCGTGGATGTCGGCCACCACGGGCAGCGCATGCACGATGTCGCCCATCGAGCTGGTCTTGACCAGCAGCACCCGGCGCGGCACTTGCGCGGTGTCGATCACGTCAGAACGGCAGCGCCAGCTTCGGGTCGAGCGCGTGCAGTGCGCTGCGGAATTCGCTCTGGATGCGTTGCAGCGCCGCCGCATCATGGCCTTCGAAGCGCAGCACCACGCAAGGCGTGGTGTTCGACGGACGCGCCAGGCCGAAACCGTCGGCATACTCGGCGCGCACACCGTCGATGGTGTGCACGTGCTGGGCGCCGGGGAATCGCGCCTCGCGCTGCAGGCGCGCGCACAGCGCGAACTGCGCGCCCTCGTCGGTGTGCAGCTTCAGCTCCGGGGTCGAGACCGCATCGGGAAGCGCGAGCAGCTCGGCTTCGGGGTCGGCGACGCGCGACAGCAGCTCGAGCAGGCGGGCCGCGCCGTACTGGGCATCGTCGAAGCCGAACCAGCGATCCTTGAAGAAGATATGGCCGCTCATTTCACCGGCCAGCGGAGCGCCGACCTGCTTCATGCGCGCCTTGATCAGCGAGTGTCCGGTGCGCCACATCATCGGCTCGCCGCCGTGGCTGCGAACCCAAGGCGCCAGGTTCGCGGTGCACTTGACGTCGAACAGGATCGGCGCGCCCGGGTGGCGGCGCAGCACGTCTGCCGCGTACAGCATCAACTGACGGTCGGGCCAGATCACGTGGCCGTGCTTGGTCACCACGCCGAGGCGGTCGCCGTCGCCGTCGAACGCCAGGCCGATCTCGGCGTCGGTGTCGCGCAGCACGCGCTGCAGGTCCTCGAGGTTGTGCGGATCGGCCGGATCCGGATGGTGATTCGGGAAACTGCCGTCGACTTCGCAGAACAGCTCGCGCACGTCGCAACCGAGCATGCGCAGCAAGCGAGGCGCGAAGGCGCCGGCGACACCATTGCCGCAGTCGACGGCGACCTTCATCGACCGGGCCAGCTTGACGTCCTGCGCGATGCGCGCCAGGTACGGTTCGACGACGCTGGCCGTGCGCAGCGCACCGTCCCCGGACGCGTACGCCTCGCTGCGCGTCAGCGCACCCAGCTGGGCGATGTCGTCGCCGTGCAGCGCGTCACCCCCGAGCACCATCTTGAGCCCGTTGTATTCGGGAGGATTGTGGCTCCCGGTGATCTGGATTCCGCTGCGCACATCGCCTTCGGCGCATGCGAAATACAGCATCGGCGTGGCGTTGAGCCCCAGGTCGACGACGTCCAGCCCGCCGGCGCGCAGGCCGCGCGCCAGCGCAGCGGCCAAAACGGGGCCGGAATGGCGCCCGTCGCGGCTGATGTACGCGACGCGCTCGCCGCGCTGCCGCGCCAGGGTCGCGAACGCGCGGCCGATGTGCGTGCAGGCATCCTCGGTCAGGGTGCTGCCGACCACGCCGCGAATGTCGTAGGCCTTGAAGATGCTGGAGTCGAGTTGCGCCATCGTGGTGTCCTGGTCGTCTGTCTGTCGCATTGCCCGTCTGGGACAGGCGCGTGTCGCCGCCCGGGCAGACCGCCCGGGCAGACCGCTATTCTATGGACCCATGGCAACTTACCTGATCGGCGATCTGCAAGGCTGCGACGACGCGTTCGCGCGCCTGCTCGACGCCATCCGCTTCGACCCCCGCAACGACCGCATCGTCGTGCTCGGCGACGCCGTCAATCGCGGGCCGCAATCGCTGCCGGTGCTGCGCCGCCTGATCGCGCTGGGCCCGGCAGCCGAGTGCCTGCTCGGCAACCACGACCTGCACCTGCTGGCCGTCGCACACGGCGTCCGGCGCAGCCATCGCAGCGATACGCTGCAACCGATTCTCGACGCGCCCGACCGCGACGCCCTGCTCGACTGGGTACGGCAACGACCTCTGGCGCTGTTCGAGCACGGATGGTTGCTGGTCCACGCCGGAGTGTTGCCGCAGTGGAGTGTCGACCAGACCCTGCAACTGGCCGAGGAAGTCCAGCGGCAGTTGCGCGGCGACGTCGTCGGCCTGCTCGGCGACCTGTTCGGCAACCAGCCCGATCGCTGGGACGACACGCTGCGCGGGCCCGACCGCTGGCGCCTGGTGGTCAATGTGCTGACCCGCGCGCGCTACCTGGACCTGCGCGATGGCAGCCCGCGGCTGGACTTCCATGCCAAGCAGCATCCCGACCAGGCGCCCGAAGGATTGGTCCCGTGGTTTGCCGCCCCCGGACGGGCCAGCGCGGCGGTTCCGATCGCGTTCGGCCACTGGTCGACGCTGGGACTGCGCTGGAGCGACGGCGCCTTGTGCCTGGACAGCGGCTGCCTGTGGGGCGGCAGCCTCAGCGCCCTGCAACTCGCCGACGCAGCGCCGCGCTGGCTTCGGGTGCACGCGCAGCCCTGCGCGCGACAGCACGAGCCGATGGGCTTCCGCAACGATTGAACCTGCCCTTGCGCGGTCGATGCTGGACCTGGACGCGAACCGGTGTATACTCGCTGTTTTGCTTCGTTGTAAGAAATCTCTGGAGTGCGCGATGGCACGCGTCTGTCAAGTTACCGGCAAAGCGCCGATGGTGGGCAACAACGTTTCCCACGCAAACAACAAAACCAAGCGTCGGTTCCTTCCCAACCTGCAGTACCGCAGGATCTGGGTCGAAAGCGAAAACCGTTTCGTGCGCCTGCGCATTTCCAACGCCGGCCTTCGCCTGATCAATAAGGTCGGCATCGACAGTGTGCTCGCGGACCTTCGCGCACGCGGCGAAGCCTGATCCAGGACCCGTACAGGAGCGATAGACCATGGCAGCCAAGGGCGGACGTGAGAAGATCAAGCTGGAGTCGACCGCAGGTACCGGCCACTTCTACACCACGACGAAGAACAAGCGTATCCAACCGGAAAAGATGGAAATCCTGAAGTTTGATCCGGTCGCGCGCAAGCACGTCGCGTACAAGGAAACGAAAATCAAATAAGCCGATTCGGCTGATTCGGCTTCCTGAAAGAAACCCGCTTGAATGGCGGGTTTTTTTTCGGCCCCGATCAGGACAAAAAGGACAAAAAAGGCCAGCTTGCGCTGGCCTGATCGGTGGCCGCGGAAACCCGCAGCCAACGGTTCATCACTTGCTCGCGGCGCTGGCCGGGGCAGCCGGGGCCGCGCCCGAAGCGGCCTTCGACGCGGCGGCGGCAGGGGCCGAAGCCTTCGAAGCGGCAGCGGCAGGGGCCGAAGCCTTCGACGCGGCGGCGGCCGGAGCCGACGCGGCGGCAGGCGCCGACGCGGCAGGAGCGGATTCCTCCTTCTTGCCGCACGCACCCAGCGCCAGGGCGGCAATCACGGAAGCCAACAGCATCACTTTTTTCATTTGTGTCCTCAAGGGTCAGATCGACAAAGCAGTTTAGAAATCTAGCGACTTCTGGAATTTTTTACGTCACGGACTCGGCGTGCTCCGGTTCGGAGCCCCCCGAACCCGGCTGTGAAGTATAGCTCTGCCAAGAAAACGCAGGAGTGACAGTCAACCGGGATGTCCCCTGTGTTGCTAAATATTCACAAGCCAAGAGACTCCATCATCAACGCTCGATTCATCCGGCAAGCGCGCGCTGCGCCACCGCGCGTCAACGCGGGTGTGCCCAGCCCTGCCTGCACCAGTCCAGCAGCAGCGCACGCAAAGCCTCGGGCGCGGCTGCCCAGTCCTGCGCATCGAGTCGCCGGAGATCGGCCAGGCGGCGCAGCAGCGCTGCGCGGCCGTGCTCGGCAGGGGCGCGCTCGCCGTTGATCATCACCGCGTCGGCCGCGTAGAGCATGCGGCTGCGGCGGTCCAGGCGCAGCCCGCTGCGCGCCAGGGCGCGACGCAGTTGCGCCGGCGGCGTCGGATCGGACTCGAACCAGACCTGCGCCTTCGGCTCGGTGAGCAGTTCGCCGAGCGCGGCGGTGAACGCTCCGCGCCCGGGGCGCAGGCGGGAAAACGCCTGCTGCAGGAAATCGACCATGTCTTCGGGAATCCGCGCCGGATGGCGCGCGACGGCCGCGCCGACGCGCCCGCGGTCGCTGTACCGTGCCCCCGGAGGCTGCTCGTCGGCGAGCTTCCACAACAGCTGGCGCATCAGCTCGCCGGCAGGAGGTGCGCGGAAACCGACCGAATACGTCATGCACGCGCCCACCGCGATGCCGTCATGGCCCCAGCCCGGAGGCAGGTACAGCACATCGCCCGGATCGAGCACGACGTCGGTATCGGGTTCGAAATGGCGCAGCAGCTTCAGCGCCTGACCGTCGCGCATGCTGGTGTCGCGCACCGGGCCCAGACGCCAGCGCCGGCGGCCTTGGGCCTGGATCAGGAATACGTCGTAGTCGTCGACGTGCGGGCCGACGCCGCCGCCGTCGCTGGCCCACGAAATCATGATGTCGTCGAGCCGCGCGTCTGGAATGAAGCGGAAGCGCTCGAGCAGTCCGGCGACCCGGTCGTCGAGCAGGTCGACACCCTGCACCAGCAAGGTCCACTGCGGCCGGCGCAGCGGCGGCAGCGCGCGCGCGCCGAACGGTCCGTGGCGCACGCTCCAGTCGCCGCCGTCGCGCTGCACCAGCCGCGCCTCGGCGTCGTCGGCACCGGCCAGCGCGAACAGTTCGGCGCGGCTCAGCGGCGAGCTGAATCCGGGCAGCGCCTGGCGCAGCAGCAGCGGCCGGCGCTGCCAGTGGCGACGCAGGAAAGCGTCTGGGGAAATGCCGCGCAGCGGCCAGCAGGACGTGGACATGATCAGCGATGCCGAAAAAGGTGCGGCGAGTTTATCCGCGCCGACGCGCGAGGCACTAAGCTTGCATCAAACGAAGCAACCCCCGCGCCTCGCGGCGTCCGAGACCGATGCAAGTTCAACCCGACACCATTGTCACGCTGGCCTGGAGCCTGAGCGATGCGCAGAACGAGCCGATCGCCGAGAACGAGGCCGGCACCGATTTCTATGTCGGCGGCGCAGACCTGCTGCCGGCGATCGCGCGCGACCTGATCGGCAAGGAGGCCGGAGTCGAAGGCCAGTTGCAGATCGAGCCCGCGGACGCCTTCGGCGACTACGACCCCGAACTGTTGCGCGTCGAGCAGCGCGCGCTGTTTCCCGACGCTCTGGAACCGGGCATGCAGTTCGAACAGTTGCCGGCCGGCTGCACGCCCGGCGCGCCGGGCGTGATCTACACGGTCACCGACCTGGCCGGCGACAAGCTGGTGCTCGACGGCAACCATGCCCTGGCCGGGATGGCGCTGCGGGTGCGCTACACCATCCTCGACGTGCGCGAACCCGACCCCGATGAACGCGAGGCGCGCAGCGCTCAGCTCGACGACGCCGACAGCGGCCTGTTCATGGCGCCTTGATGCGCCATCGGCTCAGCGTCCGGTCGAGCCGAATCCGCCCTCGCCGCGCCGGCTCGGCGTGAAGCTGTCGACCACGTTCCAGCGCGCCTGCACCACCGGCACGATGACCAGCTGGGCGATGCGCTCGAGCGGTTGCAGCGTGAACGCGGCGTCGCTGCGGTTCCAGCAGCTGACCATCAGCGGGCCCTGGTAGTCGGCGTCGATCAAGCCGACCAGGTTGCCGAGCACGATGCCGTGCTTGTGTCCCAGCCCCGAGCGCGGCAGGATCAGCGCGGCGTAGCCGGGGTCGGCCAGGTGCATCGCGATTCCGGTGGGGATCAGCGCGCACTGCCCGGGCGCCAGCTCCAGCGGCGCATCGAGGCAGGCACGCAGGTCCATGCCGGCAGCACCCGGGGTGGCGTAGGCGGGCAGCTGCTCGCGCAGCCGGGGGTCGAGCAGGCGGACTTCGATGTCCAGGGTCATGATGGTTGTCGTCGGTCGGGCAGACGGGCCGCGGCCACGTCGAGAATCTGGCGCGCCAGTTCCAGCTTGGGCGCGCGCGGCAGTTCGCGCACGCCGTCGGCGTCGACCAGCACGCAGGCATTGTCGTCGCGGCCGAAGGCCTGCGCGCCGACGTTGCCGACCAGCAGCGGAACGCCCTTGCGCACGCGCTTGGCCTGCGCCTGCGCATGCAGGTCGTCGGCCTCGGCAGCGAAACCGACGCAATACGGCGCGTCGGCACGTGCAGCGACTTCGGCCAGGATGTCGGGGTTGACTTCCAGCGCCAGCTCCGGCGGGGCCTCGCCCGAGCGCTTCTTCAGCTTCCCGGCCACCGTCTGCGCCGGGCGCCAGTCGGCCACCGCCGCGGCGGCGACGAACAGATCCACCGGTGCGCGCTGCAGTTCGACGAGCACCGCGTCGCGCATCTGCCGCGCGGTCTCGACCGCGACCACGCGCACGCCGTGCGGCGGCGCCAGCGCGGTCGGGCCGGCGACGACGACGACCTCGGCGCCACGCTCCCAGGCCGCACGCGCCAGCGCCCAACCCATCTTGCCGCTGGAGCGGTTGCCGAGGTAGCGCACCTCGTCCCACGGCTCCAGGGTCGGCCCTGCGGTCAACAGCACGCGGCGGCCAAGCAGACTCTGCGGCGCCAGCAACGCGTCGATCTCGGCCAGCAGCTGCTCGGGCTCGAGCAGGCGGCCGTCGCCGACCTCGCCGCACGCCTGCTCGCCGCTGCCGGGTCCGGCGATGCGCACGCCGTCGCCGCGCAGCAGCGCGACATTGCGCTGCACCGCCGGATTGGCCCACATGGCGCGATTCATCGCAGGCGCCAGCAACGTCGGCAGCGCGTCGCGTGCCAGCAGCAGGTTGGTCAGCAGGTCGTCGCCGCGCCCCTGCGCGGCGCGCGCCAGCAGATCGGCAGTGGCCGGCGCGACGACGAAGGCGTCGGCCGCGCGCACCAGGTCGATGTGATCCATGCCGCCGCTGGCGTGCGGGCGCCACAGGTCGAGCGCGACCTCGCGCCCGGACAAGGCCTGGAACGTCAGCGGTGCGACGAAACGCGTCGCCGCATCGGTCATCACCACCTGCACCGCGTCGCCGGCCTTGACCAGCAGGCGCGTGAGCTCGCAGGCCTTGTAGGCGGCGATTCCGCCGCCGACGCCGAGCAGGATGCGGCGCATCGCGCGTCAGCCCAGGCGCTGCGCGACCCAGTCGCGTGCGGCCTGCAGCGCGGCCTCGACGTGCTGCGGCTGGTTGCCGCCGGCCATCGCGAAATCGGGCCTCCCGCCACCCTTGCCGCCGACGGCCTGCGCCGCATGGTTGACCAGTTCACCGGCCTTGACGCGCGCGCTCAGCGCCGCGCTGACGCCTGCGGCCAACTGCACGCGTTCGCCGTCGACCGCGGCCAGCAGCACCACGGCCTGGCCCAGCCGCGCCTTGATCTGGTCGACCGCGCTGCGCAGCGCGGCCGCGTCGGCGCCGTCCAGGCGCGCCGCGAGCAGCGCGACATCGCCGATGCGCTGCGCCTGCGCCGCGAGCTCGCCGCCGCGCGCTGCGGCCTGCGCCGATTTCAGCGCCGCGATTTCCTTGTCGAGCGCGCGCTGCTGCTCGACCAGCTGCGCTGCGCGGCGCGCCAGCTCGTCCTCGGGCACTTTGAGCAGCGCGGCAAGCTCGGCCAGCTCGGCGCCCTGGCGCTGCGCCAGCGCCAGCGCGCCCAGTCCGGTGGTGGCCTCGATGCGCCGCACGCCGGCGGCCACGGCGCCTTGCGCCAGCACCCTCAGGCTGCCGATGTCGCCGCTGCGCGCGACATGGGTTCCGCCACACAACTCGCGGCTGTCGCCGATGTCGAGCACGCGCACGGTGTCGCCGTACTTCTCGCCGAACAGCATCATTGCGCCGGTCTTGCGTGCTTCGTCCAGCGGCAGCACCCGCGCCACGGTTTCGGCGTTGTGCAGGATCTGCTCGTTGACCCACAGCTCGACGCGGGCGATCTCGTCGGGCGTCAGCGGCGCGTCGTGCGCGAAATCGAAGCGCGTACGCTCGGCGTCGACCAGCGAACCCTTCTGCTGCACGTGATCGCCGAGAACCAGGCGCAGCGCCTTGTGCAGCAGATGCGTCGCGCTGTGGTTGCGCATCGTCGCCAGCCGCCGTGCGACGTCGACGCGCGCGGCCACGCGGTCGCCTACGCGCAGGCTGCCGCGCGCGACGCGGCCATGATGCCCGGAAACATCGGCCTGCACTTTCACGGTATCGTGCACCGCAAAGCGCAGCGCAGCGCCATCGACCAGTTCGCCGCTGTCGCCGACCTGCCCACCCGCTTCGGCGTAGAACGGCGTGCGGTCGAGCACGACGACGCCGTCCTGTCCCGCGTCGAGGCGTTCGACCGCGCTGCCACCGGCGTACAGCGCCAGCACCGTGCAGCCTTCGAGCTGCAGCTCCTCGTAGCCTTCGAAACGCGTGGGCGCGCCGGCGTAATCGAGGTTGCCCGCCATCCTGAACTTGCCGCTGGCGCGGGCCTGCTCGCGCTGGCGCTGCATCGCCGCGTCGAAAGCGGCCTCGTCGACGCCGACGCCAAGCTCGCGGCAGACGTCGGCGGTCAGGTCCAGCGGGAAACCATAGGTGTCGTACAGCGTGAACGCGACCTGGCCGGCCAGTTGCGCACCGCCGGCCGCGCGCAACGCGTCGAGCTCGGCGTCGAGGATGCGCATGCCGTTTTCCAGCGTCTCGCCGAAGCGCTGCTCCTCGGCCAGCAAAACCTCGGCGATGCGCGGCGCGGCCTGCGCCAGCTCCGGGTACGCCGCGCCCATTTCGGCCGCCAGGTCCGGGACCAGGCGATGGAAGAACGGCTGGTGCTGGCCGAGCTTGTAGCCGTGGCGCAGCGCGCGTCGCGCGATGCGCCGCAGCACGTAGCCGCGGCCTTCGTTGCCCGGGATCACGCCGTCGACGATCAGGAATGCGCAGGCGCGGATGTGGTCGGCGATGACTTTCAGCGACACGTGGCCGAGGTCGGCGCAGCCGGTCTCGCGCCCGGCCGCGGCGATCAGCCGCGCGAACAGGTCGATCTCGTAGTTGCTGTGCACGTGCTGCAGCACCGCGGCGATGCGCTCCAGCCCCATTCCGGTGTCGACGCACGGACGCGGCAGCGGCTTTTGCGCGTAGGTGGTCATCTTCCACGCCTCGCCGACGCGCGTCACCTGCGCAATCGTTCCGTCGCGCTCGGCGGCGGCCTTGGCCGCCTGCGCCTCGACTTCGCTGGCGAAGCTGGCTTCCGACGCCACGCTGCGCTCGAACTGCATGAACACCAGGTTCCAGATCTCGATGTAGCGATCGCCGTCGGCCTCGGGCGATCCCGGCGGCCCGCCCCAGACGTCGGGACCATGGTCGTAGAACACTTCCGAACACGGCCCGCAGGGGCCGGTGTCGGCCATCTGCCAGAAATTGTCCGAGGCGTAGCGCGCGCCCTTGTTGTCGCCGATGCGCACGATGCGCTCGGCCGGAACGCCGACCTCGTCGGCCCAGATGCCGTAGGCCTCGTCGTCGTCCTGGTAGACCGTGACCCACAGTTTGTCGGCCGGCAGCCGGTAGACCTGAGTCAGCAGCTCCCAGCAGTAGCGGATCGCGTCGCGCTTGAAATAGTCGCCGAAGCTGAAATTGCCCAGCATTTCGAAGAACGTGTGGTGCCGTGCGGTGTAGCCGACGTTCTCCAGGTCGTTGTGCTTGCCGCCGGCGCGCACGCAGCGCTGCGCGGTGGTCGCGCGACGGTACGCGCGCTTGTCCTGGCCGAGAAACACGTCCTTGAACTGCACCATGCCCGAGTTGGTGAACAGCAGGGTCGGATCGTTGCCCGGGACCAGGGGCGACGACGCCACGCGGGTATGTCCTTGCGAGGCGAAATAGGCGAGAAAGCGTTCGCGGATGTCGGAGACGTTCATGCTGGGGCACCGGTGGACCGACGCATCGCGCCGGCGAACGTACGATTCTATCGAGTGCGCAGCACACTCCTTTGCCCTTGCACGGACGCGACATGGCTCGGTGGTTGGCTGCGCCGTGGCGATGTGGTTCTGTGCAAATGCGGCGCGGCGGCACTAAATTGCTGTGGATTGCAGCTTCGAACCGACTCCCGAACCATGTCCGCCAACGCCCTGTCCCCGCTCAAAGACCCCTCGCTGCTGAAAACGCAGGCCCTGATCGATGGTCGCTGGATCGATTCCCCGACCGGCGTTGCGATCCACGACCCGGCCACCGGAGCCCCGCTGGCGCAGGTGCCGCGACTGGGCGCAGCCGAGGCCGAGGCGGCGATCGACGCCGCGGCGCGCGCGCTGCCGGCGTGGCGCGCGCAGACCGCCAAGCAGCGCGCCGCGGTGCTGCGCCGCTGGTTCGACCTGCTGCTGCAGCACGCCGACGACCTGGCGCGGATCATGACCGCCGAACAGGGCAAGCCGCTGGCCGAGGCGCGCGGCGAAGTCGTCTACGGCGCCAGTTTCGTCGAGTGGTTCGCCGAGGAAGCCAAGCGCGTGTACGGCGAAACGATTCCCAGCCCGGACGCGAGCAAGCGCCTGCTCGTGCTGCGCCAGCCGGTCGGCGTGTGCGCGGCGATCACGCCGTGGAACTTCCCGCTGGCGATGATCACGCGCAAGGTTGCACCGGCGCTGGCGGCCGGCTGCACGGTGGTCATCAAGCCGGCCGAGCAGACCCCGCTGACCGCGCTGGCCGCCGCCGAACTGGCGCAACGCGCCGGCATGCCGCCCGGGGTGCTCAATATGCTGACCAGCGATGCCGAAGGCTCGGTGGCGATCGGCAAGGTGCTGTGCGCCAGCGACACCGTGCGCCACCTGTCGTTCACCGGCTCGACCGAGGTCGGCCGCATCCTGATGGCGCAGTCGGCGCCGAGCATCAAGAAGCTGGCGCTCGAGCTCGGCGGCAACGCGCCGTTCATCGTCTTCGACGACGCCGACATGGACGCGGCGATCGAGGGCGCGCTGGCCAGCAAGTACCGCAACGCCGGACAGACCTGCGTGTGCGCCAACCGTCTGTACGTGCAGGACGGGATCTACGACGCCTTCGTCGAACGCCTGGCGCAGCGCGTGGCGGCGATGAAGGTCGGCAACGGCTTCGACTCCGGGGTGCAGATCGGCCCGCTGATCGACGCGCCGGCGTTGGCCAAGGTGCAGCGCCACGTCGACGACGCGGTTTCCAAGGGCGCGCGGGTGCTGACCGGCGGACATGCCATCGAGGCCTCCGCCGGACGTTTCTACGCGCCCACCGTGCTGGCCAACGCCGACGCCAGCATGCTGTGCGCGCGCGAGGAGACCTTCGGCCCGGTCGCCCCGGTGTTCCGCTTTGCCACCGAGGCCGACGCCATCGCCGCGGCCAATGCGACCGAGTTCGGCCTGGCCGCGTATTTCTACAGCCGCGACGTCGGCCGCATCTTCCGCGTCGGCGAGGCGCTCGAATACGGCATCGTCGGGATCAACACCGGGATCATCTCCAACGAGGTCGCGCCGTTCGGCGGGGTCAAGCAGTCGGGCCTGGGCCGCGAGGGCTCGCATCACGGCATCGACGAGTACGTCGAGCTCAAGTACATGTGCCTGGGCGATATCGACCGCTGATCGCCGGTGATACGCTTGGGTGTATGAACCCGACCCTGTTCACGCCGCTGCGCGTCGGCGATCTCGACTGCCCCAACCGCATCGTCATGGCGCCGCTGACGCGCTCGCGCGCCGGCCAGCCCGGCGACGTGCCGCAGGCGATGAACGCGCGTTACTACGTGCAGCGCGCCGACGCCGGGCTGATCGTCAGCGAAGCCTCGCCGATCAGCCGCCAGGGCACCGGCTATGCCTTCACCCCGGGCATCTACACCGACGCGCAGCAGCAGGGCTGGCGCGGCGTGACCGACGCGGTGCACGCCGCCGGCGGGCGCATGGCGCTGCAGCTGTGGCACGTCGGGCGCATTTCGCACCACCTGCTGCAGGACGGCGGCCAGCCTCCGGTGGCACCGTCGGCGCTGCGCAGCGAAACCGGAGAATCGTTCGTCGTCCTGCCCGACGGTCCGCGGCGCGTCCCGTGCGATGCTCCGCGCGCGCTCGAGAGCGACGAGATCCCGCGCATCGTCGACGACTACGCCGCCGCCGCGCGGCGCGGCCTGCATGCCGGCTTCGACATGCTCGAGCTGCACGCGGCCAACGGCTACCTGCTGCAGCAGTTCCTGTCGACCAACAGCAATCTGCGCACCGACGCCTACGGCGGCAGCCTCGAGCGTCGCGCGCGCATCGTGCTCGACGTCCTCGATGCGCTGGTCGACGTGGCCGGGGCGTCGCGTGTCGGCGTGCGCGTATCGCCGCATTTCCACCGCCACGACATCGCCGACGCGCAGACCGAGGCGGTGCATCTGTACCTGGCCGAGCAGTTCCAGCGTCGCGGCATTGCCTACATGCACATCGCCGAATCGGTCTGGTCCGGCGGCCCCGCGCTGGGCGACGACTTCCGCCGCGGCCTGCGCCAGGCGTACCGCGGCCGCATCATCGTCTGCGGCGGCTACGATGCGGCCAGTGGTGCGGCGCGCATCGAGCAGGGCCTGGCCGACGCGGTCGCGTTCGGTCGCAGCTTCATCGCCAATCCCGACCTGGTCACGCGCATCCGTGCCGGTACCGAGCTGAACAAACCCGACCCGGCAACCTTCTATGGTGGAGGCGAAGCCGGTTATCTCGACTACCCGACCCTGGACGACGCCCTGGGCGTCGCCTGATCCAAACCGCGAGCCCGACCCCCGATGGACCAAACCGTGATCCGCGCGCGCGTGACCCCGCGTGCCAATGTGTATTTTGGCGGCCGCTGCGTCAGCCACAGCCTCGAGCTCGATGGCGGCGAGCGCGTCAGCGTCGGGGTGATCCTGCCCGGCGAGGTCCTCACCTTCCGCACTGCAGCGCCCGAGCGCATGCAAGGCGTCGGTGGCAGCTGTGCGTGGCGCATGCAGGGCGAGACCACCTGGCAGGCCAGCGGCGAAGGCGACAGTTTCGACGTCCCCGGCGAAAGCGCGTTCGAAATCCGCGTCGACACCGAGCCGTACCACTACATCTGCCGCTACCGCTGACGGGGCGCTGCGCGCAGTCCGCGCACGTCGTCGACCCTGGAGCGTTCATCTCCGTCCGGCTTGCCAGCCGCAGCCCCGGGGACTTCCAGGGCGGCAGTTTTCCATATCGTGCTGACACCTGGATCGCGTGGGGGGCGAAGCGACTGGGCTCGGCCATCTGCCTGCATCGCGTAGGCGCGTGGCGACTGGCCCCTGCGCACGGCCGGGCGTCGGGGCGGTCGACCCCTGCGGGGCCGACTGCGCTTGCGCTGCTCGGGCTGCAGGCGCGCGGCGGAACTCGCTACGCGCGCTGGCGCGCGCTGCGCTCGAACAACCGCCGCGAGCTTGATGGTGGAAGCGCGCTGCGCGCGCCGCCTGCACCCCTGCGCTGCTCGCCGCCCCGAAGCCGGCCGTGCGCAGAGCCCAGTCGCCACGCGCCGCCACCGTCCGTTGCGCTCGACGAACCACCAACCCAACCCGAACGGAGCAGCCCGCGCCGTTCGAGCCGGAGCGCGCACCCCGCGCCACCCATTCGCCCCGGAGCGTGTAGCCGCGTCCGGTGGACGGCTGACGCGCAAAGCCGGAGCGTGCGTCCCGCGCCACCCATTCGCCCCGGAGCGTGTAGCCGCGTCCGGTGGACGGCTGACGCGCAAAGCCGGAGCGTGCGTCCCGCGCCACCCATTCGCCCCGGAGCGTGTAGCCGCCTCCGGTGGACGGCTGACGCGCAAAGCCGGAGCGTGCACCCCGCGCCACCCATTCGCCCCGGAGCGTGTAGCCGCGTCCGGTGGACGGCTGACGCAGAAAGCCGGAGCGCGCACCCCGCGCCACCCAGGACGCGAGCCGTCGCAGAGCCGCCTCAAGGCGGCGAGCGGTCCCCCTCGGGGGGAAGCAGCCGGGGTCGCCCCCGGCTGCTCAGGGGGCCCACACTCACCCCCCCTGCCCGGGATGCATCACCTTGTCCTGCAGGCGCTTGAAGCCGATCAGCTTGAGCACGTATTTCTCGTAGATCGGCTCCGAATTGCCTGTCTTCATCTTGCGCATGAAATACTTCTCGAAGGCGATCTTGGCCAGGTGCACCCACTTGCCCGAACCGAACCAGTTGACGTCGCGTGGGGGAATCTGCGGTATCGCCGCGAACGCCGCGCCGGTGGTGCCGAAATCGGCCAGGCAGATCGCCTGCCACGTCCCCTTGTGGGTCGGCTCCTGCCCGGCGAGCTCCTCCTCCAGGTTGTGCACGATCGCGGTCACCATCGACTCGATCATGTAACCGGTCTTCGGCACTCCGGTAGGAACGGGGCTTGGCGACACCGGAGGAATCGCGATGCAAACTCCGGCCGAATAGATGTTCCTGTACTTCGGGCTGCGCTGGTTCGAGTCGACGATGACGAAACCGCGCGGATTGCACAGACCGGGCACCGCAGCCACCGCGTCGACTCCCTTGAACGCCGGAAGCATCATCGCATGCTTGAACGGCAGCTCGTGCTTTTTCAGCACATTGCCCTGCATATCGAGTTCATCGACGTACATCTTTCCCGCTTCGACTTTGGTCGTGCGCGCGTTCGTGATCCAGCGCACGTCATGGTCGCGGAACTCGTGCTCCATGATGCCCTTCGAATCGCCGACGCCGTCGAGCCCGAGGTGGCCGATGTACGGCTCCGAGGTGACATAGGTCATCGGAACCTTGCTGCGCATGCGCTTCTTGCGCAACGCTGCGTCGAGGATCATCGTGTACTCGTAGGCCGGGCCGAAACAGCTCGCTCCGGGCATCGCGCCGACGATCACCGGCCCGGGAGCTTCAAGCAGCCGCTGGAAATCCTCGAAGCACTTCTCGGCGTGGTCGATCGAGCAGACCGACTGGGTGTGTCCGCCATGCGGCCCGGCGCCGTCGACCTCGTCGAACATCAGCTTCGGCCCGGTGGTGACGATCAGGTAATCGTAGGTGACCTTGTCGCCGCTTTGCAGGGTGATGACGCTGGCATCGGCGTCGATCGACGTCGCCGGCTGGGCGATGAAGTCGATTCCCTTGCGCTGCAGGTACGGCGCGATCGGAAACACCACCTCGTCGCGCGCGCGCCAGCCGACCGCCACCCAAGGGTTCGACGGCACGAACTGGAAATAGTCGACGGCGTTGATCACCGTGACCTTGTGCTCGCGCCCGAGCTTGGCCTGAACCTCGTACGCCGCGGGCAGGCCGCCGATGCCGGCGCCAAGTATGACGATGTGAGCCATCTGATCGTTCCTCCTAGTCGATGCTGCCTTGTCATGATGCGACCGCCGCGATTGCCGCATCCCAGCTGCCGTTGTGGCGTCGCGCACCGCCGAAAAAAGTCAGCGAAGCATAGCGAGCACGCCGGCGCGCGGCGTCAGCGCCAACCCGCGGTTGGTGCGCGTATTGACCTGCATCAAGTTCCGTGAGGCGGGTTCGGTGTTTGTCCTAGGATCGTGAACCCTAATACCCCCACGGGCATAGGACAAAGGTGTCTATACTGAATTTTCATCGGTGTTTCGCGATCCAGCCCATGATCCACAGCAAACACCGAGACGCCATGCAACCCGAGGAGTGCAACACCCGATGAAACGTCCGCTTCCACTTTGGAATCCTTACCTCGCCGGCATCGTGCTCGGCCTGGGCCTGCTGGTGACCTTCGTCGTCACCGGCAACGGCTACGGCGCCACCGGGGCGACAACGCGCGCCACGGCGGTGATCGCCGGCCACCTGGCGCCGTCGCTGGTCGCGCCGCACACCTATCTGCACGGGTCGTACGTGGCCGGGTTGAACTCCTGGATCGTCTGGGAGGTCGTCGGCCTGGCCATCGGTGCGTTGATCGGCAGCATGCTGGCCGGGCGCTTCCGCTTCGAAGTCGACGGCCCGCGCCGCACCGGCAGCAGCGCGCGGCTGGTGCTGGCGCTGCTCGGCGGAACCGCCTCGGGGCTGGGCGCCCGACTGGCGCTGGGCTGCACCAGCGGCCTGGGGCTGTCGGGTGCTGCCGTGCTGGCCGCGTCCGGGTTCCTGTTCCTGATCGGATTCTTCATCGCCGGCGCGTTGTTCGGCACCCTGACCAAAGGACTCTGGAAATGAGCTTGCCTCTCGGTTATACAGGCCCGGTTTCCGGCATCGTGCTCGGCCTGGTGTTCGGCTACGCGCTGGAAAACGCCGGCTTCGGCAGCAGCTGCAAATTGACCGCGCAACTGCGCTTCCAGGACTGGGCGGTGTTCAAGGTGATGTTCACCGCGATCATCGTGGCCTCCGGTGGCCTGTACCTGCTGCAGGCGCTGGGCATGGTCAACGTGGTCAACGATCTGTTCGTGCCATCGGTGTTCCTGTGGGGCAGCTCGATCGGCGGGGTGCTGATCGGCGCCGGCATGGCGCTGGGCGGGTACTGCCCCGGCACGTCGATCGTGGCGCTGTTCTCGGGCAAGCTCGACGGCTTGCTGTTCCTGCTTGGAATCGGGCTGGGCACGCTGGTGTTCAATGCGTTCGCACCGCAACTCGAGGCGTGGGCCTGGAAGCAGACCGGCCCTGACTCGCTGACGCTGCCGCAATTGCTGCATCTGCCGGCCTGGCTGGTCTGGGCGCTGCTGCTGGCGGTGTTGCTGGCGATCGGCTTCCTGACGCGGACGTCGCGTGCGCCGGACGCCGGGGCCACGATGGCCGCACAGCGCGGCTGATGCAGCGGACCGCGGGCACGCGTCCGTTCCGTTTATTCGTTCATAATGATGTAGCGCATTAAAACGCGCACGCTGTCTTTCATCCCCCACTCTGGAGTGTCATCATGGCCCAACGCCGAATCCGACTTTCCCAAGCCCTGCCGCTGCTGGCGCTGGCCGCGACGGTCGTCGCACCAATGCCGCAGGCGCTGAACCGCGTCTCGCCGGTACCTTCCGCGCTCGCTGCCGGCAATCCGTGCGCGCCGAGCAATCCGTGCGCGCCCGCTGCAGGCAGCAACAAGCAAAAGGCCGGCAACCCGTGCGCGCCGGCGGCGTCGAAGAAACACAAATCGGGCAACCCCTGCGCGCCGTCGAACTGAGACGGCAACGCTCCGAGTGCAGCTCAGCGCAGCGCAGCGACAAATGTGCCCAACGCCCGCCCTTTCATCCAGCGTCGCGCTCAGCCGTGACGCGCTGGTCGCCGCGCTGCGCTCGGCCCCCCGCCAGCGCCTGCTCGATGCCGCCGCGAGCCTGCTCGCAGGCATCGAGCGCGATGCCCGGCGCGGACGCAGCGTGCTGAGCGAACTTCTCGGCAGGCGGGGAAGCTGCGAAGTCTGGGAGCACTACCCTGCCAGGGACGCAATCGATCTGCGCAGCGGCTACCGTTTCTACTATCACGCCCATGCGCAGAACGCACGCGGCGAGCACGGTCACTTCCATGTGTTCGCCCAGGTTCCGGAGCGTCCCGGACAACCCGACTACACGCATCTGGTGGGCATTTCGGTCGATTCCCGCGGCTTCCCGCTGCGGGTATTCACGACCAACCAGTGGGTCACCGCAGAGCGCTGGGGGAGCGCCGCGCAGGTGCTGCGCGCGATCGAGCGCATGGACCTGACGCAGGCCCGCCCGACTCGCGTGGCGCGCTGGGTGCAGGACACCACCCGTTTGTTCACGCCGCAGATCGCCGCGGCATTGCAGCGGCGCGACGCACGCATCGCGCAACGCGCCGCGCGCATCGGTGTCGACGCCGCGCGCAACGATCGGCGCACCCATGTCGTAAGCCAGTGCCGCGTCGACCTGGCAGCCCAGTTCCGTCATTTGGAGGCAGCCGGAATCGCGTGACCGACAACGCGATTCGGCTTTTTTTTGTGCAACGTGGAGAAGAAAGCATGAAACTCGTGAAGCACCTGATCGCCGCCGGCATCGCCGGATCCGTCGCCCAGTTCGCCGCCGCGGCGGGCGTTCCGGCCCCATTGGTCTCGCCGCAGTGGCTCAAGGCGCATCTGTCGGACGTGACGGTGGTCGACGTGCGCGAAGGCACCAAGGGCTTCACTGCCCAGCCCGAGCTGGGCAAGGACAAGAAGGGCCACACCGTGGTCAAGATGACCGGCGGCCACGTCCCTGGCGCGATCGCGGTCGACTTCGACAAGATCCGCCAGAACAAGGTCGAGGACGGCAAGACCATCAAGGCGCAACTTCCCACCGCCGAGTACTTCGCCAAGGTGCTCGACAGCGCCGGGCTGAACAAGAGCGACAAGCCGATCGTCATCGTGCCGACCGGTCAGACGGTCGACACCATGGACATGGCCACCCGCCTCTACTTCCAGCTGCGCTATTTCGGCGAGCCGGCGGCCAAGGTGGCGATCCTCAATGGCGGCGTCAACGCGTGGATCCTGGCCGGCAATGAGGTCAGCACCGCCCCGGCGCCGAGCGCCACCGGTGACTGGACCGCAAGCCGCGAGGACAAGTCCATCCTGGCGACGATCGACGAGGTCAAGCAGGGCGTTCATCAAGGCAGCACGCAGTTCATCGACGCGCGCCCGACTCCGCAGTACCTGGGAATCGTCACCAAGCCGGTGAACAAGAGCGGCGGCCATCTGCCCGGCGCCAAGTCGTTCCCGACCGATGCCATCGTGCGCGACATCGACGGCGCCACCCAGTTCATGACCCGCGCCGACTACGAGCGCATTTTCCGCGCCTACGACATCAGCACCCACGCGCCGACCGTGACCTACTGCAACACCGGTCACCTGGCGTCGGGCGCCTGGTTCGTGAGCCACGAGATCCTCCGCAACCCGCACGCCAAG
Organism: Pseudomonadota bacterium; assembly: GCA_021805805.1. Lineage (GTDB taxonomy): Bacteria > Pseudomonadota > Gammaproteobacteria > Burkholderiales > Burkholderiaceae_C > Thiomonas_A. The sequence goes on from JAJZEB010000011.1 coordinate 28,860, forward strand.
CTGTACGCGGGCTCGATGATCGAGTGGACCAATCTGGGCAATCCGACGGTGGGTCTGGCCGACTGACGCGCCGCGCCGCGCGACCCCCGGAGGGCGCCGCGGCGCCCTCCTTCGTTTTCGACGCCGCCGCGCCGCCCCAAGATTGCTTGACCCCCACGGGGGGCGCTCAGACGACGACCGGCTCGTATTCGAGGCCGATGCCGAACTTGCTGCGCACGGCCGCGCGCACTGCCTCGGCCAGCGCGACGATCTCCTCGCCGCTGGCGCCGCCGAGGTTCACCAGCACCAGTGCGTGGCGCGAATCGACCGCCGCGCGGCCGAGCGCGCGCCCTTTCCAGCCGCAGGCGTCGATCATCCATGCCGCCGCCAGCTTGTAGCTGCCGTCGGCAAGCGGGTAGCTGACGATTTCGGGGTATTCCTGCAGGATCTCGTTGCGGATGGACCTGTTGACGACCGGATTCTTGAAAAAACTGCCGGCATTGCCCAGCACCGCCGGGTCCGGCAGCTTGGCGCGCCGGATCTGGCACACCGCGTCGAATACCTGCTGCGCGTCGGGCGCCGGCGCGTGCGCGAAACGCCGCGCCAAGTCGGCGTAGCCGATCTGGGGCACCCACGGTCGCGCCAGCCGCAGCCGCACCCTGGTGATCACCGACTTGCCGGCCAGCTCGCGCTTGAACAGGCTGTCGCGATAGCCGAAGCGGCACGCCGCCGCGCTCAGCGTGACCTCGCGGCCGGTCGTCAGGTCGACCGCGTCGAGCGATTCGAAGCGCTCGGCCAGCTCGACACCGTAGGCGCCGATGTTCTGCACCGGCGCGGCGCCGACGGTGCCCGGGATCAGCGCCAGGTTCTCCAGCCCCGGCAGGCCGCGCTGCAGCGTCCAGCTGACCAGCTCGTGCCAGCGCACGCCTGCGCCGGCCTCGACGACGCAGGCTTCGGCGTCGTCGCGCAGGACGCGCACACCGCCGATCTCGACCTTGACCACCAGCTGCGTCGGATCGCGCGTGAGCAGAAGATTGCTGCCGCCGCCGAGGATCAGCTTCGGCGCCGTGCCCAGCTGCGGATCGTCGACCAGCCGCCGCACCGCGCGCGCGTCGTGCACACGCACCAGGCGCGCCGCACGCGCGGCGACGCCGAAGGTGTTCATCGCGTCGAGCGCGACGTCGTGTTCGAGCTGCAGGTCCATACAATCGCATCCGTTGCGCAAACGCGCATTATCAGGCTGCAAGGCCTGTCACCTCAGCCGAGACTTCCGCGATGCCTTCTTTCGATACCGTCCTCGAACCGAACCTGATCGAAGTGCGCAATGCCGTCGAGCAGGCGGCGAAGGAGATCTCCACCCGATTCGACTTCAAGGGCACGTCGGCCCGCGTCGATCTGGCCGACAAGACCATCACCGCGTGGGCCGACAGCGACTTCCAGCTCGGCCAGCTGCGCGACGTGCTCAACGGCAAAATGGCCAAGCGCAACGTCGACCTGCGCTTTCTCGACCTGGGCAAGCCCGAGACCATCGGCGGCGACAAGCTCAAGCAGGCGATCACCGTGAAATCGGGAATTCCGCAGGACATGGCCAAGCGCATCGGCACGGCACTGAAGGAAGCCAGGCTGAAGGTGCAGTCGTCGATCCAGGGCGACGTGGTCCGCGTCAGCGGCGCAAAACGCGACGACCTGCAAGCGGCGATCGCGCTGCTGCGCCAGCGCATCGACGACGCGCCGCTGAGCTACACCAATTTCCGCGACTGACGCGCAGCGTCAGCGCCGGCCGATCCGGCTCTCGGTTCCGGCGAGCAGCTTGGCGACGTTGCCGCGGTGGCGCCAGACGATGAGCAGCGCGATCGCGGTGACCGCCAGCAGCATCGCCGGCGCGCGCGGCCAGACGCGTCCGCCGCCGATCCAGTAATACACCGGCGCGCAAACCGCGGCGGCCAGCGCCGCAGCCGACGAATAGCGGCTGACGGCAGCCACGATCAGCCAGGTCGTCAAGGTCGCCAGACCGAGCCAAGGATTGATCGCCAGCAAGATACCGGCAGCGGTCGCCACGCCCTTGCCTCCCTTGAAGGCGAAGAACACCGGAAAAAGGTGGCCACCGAAAACGGCCAACGCGACCACCGCAACCGCGGCCGCATCGACCAGGCCGTGCGCCTGCGCGCGGTACGCGAGCCAGACCGCCAGCCATCCCTTGGCCGCGTCGAGCAACAAGGTCAGCGCAGCGGCGACCTTGCTGCCCGAACGCAGCACGTTGGTCGCGCCCGGGTTGTGCGAGCCGAAACTGCGTGGATCGGCCAGCCCCATCGCGCGACTGACGAGGATGGCGAAGGCCACCGAGCCGAGCAGATATGCGGCCAGCGCCGCGAGCAATGCGTTCAGCGAATTCATCGGACGGGTTCCAGCGGCGCGGAGACTGAAGGGATTCGATTTCAGGAGGCGGACAACGCGCAGTGCACCGCTTGTGCCTGCAACTGCTCGCTCAGCAGCGACGGCGCAATGCCCAGCAGCAGGCCGCGGCGGCCGCCGTTGATGTAGATGCGTTCGAGTTCCAGAACACTGGCCTCGACATGGATCGGCAGCGGCTTGCGCAACGCGAACGGCGACGTACCGCCGACCAGATAGCCGCTGTGGCGCTGCGCCACCTGCGGCGTGCACGGCTGCACCGCGCGCACGCCGAGGCCTCGCGCCAGGTTCTTGGTCGAGACTTCGCGATCGCCGTGCATCAGCACCACCAGCGGCCGCGCGGCGTCGTCCTGCATGATCAGCGTCTTGACCACGGCCTGCGGCTCGAGCCCCAGGCAGCGCGCAGCCCAGGCCGCGCCCCCATGCTCGACATAGTCGTAGACGTGCAGCGTGAACACGCAACCCCGCTGGCGCAGCCAGGCAGTGGCGGGAGTTTCCGTGACGTGAGTCTTGCGCATGGTGGACGACGAACAGCCGCGCATACTACCCCGCCCGCGCCGCCGCGGGAAGCGCCCCCCTAGAATGCAGGCATGTCCCCTGCGCTGAACGCCGATCTGCATTCGCATTCGACCCGCTCCGACGGCACCTTGAGCCCGGCGCGGCTGGCGCGCCGCGCCCACGACAACGGCGTGCAGCTGTGGGCGCTGACCGACCACGACGAGCTCGGCGGAATCGACGAAGCGGCGGCGGCGGCGCGCGACTGCGGGCTGCGTTTCGTCGCCGGGGTCGAGATCTCGGTATCGGTGGCCGAACAGACCGTGCACGTGGTCGGCCTCGGGGTCGACCCGGCCGACGCTGCGCTGCATGCCGGATTGCAGCAGGTGCGTGCCGGCCGCGAGCAGCGCGCGCGGCGCATCGCCGCCGAACTCGAGCGCCATGTCGCGCTGGACGACGCCTACGCCGGAGCGGTGCGCCTTGCCGGCAACCCGGCGCTGCTGTCGCGCACGCATTTCGCGCGCTACCTGGTCGAGCGGCGCGTATGCGCCAGCACGCATGAGGTGTTCACGCGCTTTCTGACCCCGGGCAAGCCCGGCTACGTCGAACACGACTGGGCGACGCTGCGCGACGCCGTGCGGTGGATCCGCGGCGCCGGCGGGCACGCGGTGATCGCGCACCCGGCGCGCTACCACTTCACGTCGACCGAAGAATGGGCGCTGTTCGAGTCGTTCAAGGAACTCGGCGGTGCAGCAGTCGAGATCGTCACCTCCAGCCACGGCCACGGGGACCAGCGCAAGTACGCGGACATCGCCACCGAGTTCGGCTTGCTGGCCTCGCGTGGGTCGGATTTCCACAGCCCGCAAGAAAGCCGCTGCGACCTTGGCCGGCTGCCGCCTCTTCCGGCCGGCCTGACACCGGTCTGGGAACTGTTCGCCTGACGATTCGATGGCCCAATACTTTCACGTCCACCCCGACAATCCGCAGCCGCGGCTGATCAAGCAGGCTTGCGCGATCCTGCACGGCGGCGGCGTCGCCGCAGTGCCGACCGACTCTTCGTACGCGCTGGTATGCCATCTCGACGACAAGGCCGCGGCCGAGCGGCTGCGCCGCATCCGCCAGGTCGACGCCAAGCACCACCTGACGCTTTTGTGCAGCGACCTGTCCGAACTGGGCACCTATGCCGTGTTCGACAATCGGCAGTTCAGGCTGCTGCGCGCCGCCACGCCAGGTCCGTATACCTTCATCCTCGAGGCCACGCGCGAAGTTCCGCGGCGGCTGTCGCACCCATCGCGCAAGACCATCGGCGTGCGGGTTCCGGATCACGCCGTGACCCTGGCGCTGCTGGCCGAGCTTGCTCAGCCGCTACTGGCGACGACCTTGATCCTGCCCGGATCCGATGACCCGCTGAACGATCCCGACGCCATCCGGGCCGCGCTGGAAAAACAGATCGACCTCGTGCTCGACGCCGGCAGCTGCCCCCAGCAGCCTTCCACCGTGATCGACCTGTGCAGTCAACCGCCAACCCTCGTGCGCCTCGGGCGCGGAGCGCTGGAGCCGCTCGGCCTGCAGGCCGACGCCTGAACCCCCGGAGCCCGACCCGACCATGACGGACCAAATGATCCAGGCTTTCACCGTCTTCGCGCTGCCGGTGCTGTTCGCGATCACCCTGCACGAGGCAGCGCACGGCTGGATGGCGCGCCGGCTGGGCGACAACAGCGCCTACATGATGGGGCGCGTGACGCTGAACCCGATGCGGCACATCGACCCGATCGGCACCATCCTGGTCCCGCTGGTGCTGTATGTGGCGACCGGAGGCAGCTTCCTGTTCGGCTACGCCAAGCCGGTCCCGGTCAATTTCAGCGCCCTGCGCCACCCCAAGCGAGACATGATCTGGGTCGCGCTCGCCGGACCGCTTTCCAATTTGCTGCAGGCCTTCCTTTGGGGCGTGCTGCTGATCCTGCTGCAGGCGGCACGGGTCAACGAGATCTATTTCCACGACGTCGCGCGCGCCGGGATCGTGGTCAATATCGTCATGTTCGTCTTCAACCTGTTTCCGCTGCCCCCGCTCGACGGCGGCAGGGTCCTGGTCGGCATACTGCCGATCCGGCAGGCCATCGCGCTGTCGCGCATTGAGCCGTACGGGTTTTTCATCGTCATGGCGCTGGTGCTGACCAACATCATCACCACGTTCTGGCTGCTGCCGCTGATGGAGATCACGCGCGTGCTGCTCAATCTGCTGCTCAGCCCTTTGCGCCTGCTGTTGTTCTGAGTCGCCTCGTCCCACATGGAGCACGCCCTGTCATGACTGCAACGCACCGCCTGCTGATCGCCACCGCCTGCGTCGTCGGCGCCCTCGCCGTGCCGCCGGCGCAAGCCGCCGAATGGACCGCGCTTTGGGGTGGCGCAGACGGCGCCCACAACCTGGCGCTGGCCTGGCAGTCGGCGCCGATCTGGCGCTCCGGACGCGGCGCGCACCCGCTCGACGTATCGCTGGAAGCTTCCGCCGGGCGCTTCAGCCGCGACGGCGACTCCACCTGGCACGTCGGCCTGACGCCGATCCTGCGCTGGTGGATGACGCCGAGCAACGCGATCGAGGCCGGAATCGGAGCGAATCTGCTGTCGTCGACCTACATCGGTCCCAAGGGCATGGCCACGGCGTACCAGTTCGGCGACTCGATCGGACTGGTGCACCGCTTCGAAGCCTCGCCGTGGAGCGCGGGCGTGCGCTTCTCGCATTACTCGAACGCCGGAATCAAGCATCCGAATCCGGGCCAGAATTTCCTGCAACTCCGCCTCAGCTATGACTACTGAGAACTCCGTCGACACCGTGCTGTCGGGAATGCGCCCGACCGGCGCGCTGCACCTGGGCCATTACCACGGCGCCTTGAAGAACTGGGCCCAGCTGCAGCACCGGCACCGCTGCCTGTTCTTCGTCGCCGACTGGCACGCGCTGACCACCCACTACGAATCGCCGGAGGCGATCCAGCAGCACACCGTCGACATGGTGATCGACTGGCTTGCCGCCGGTGTCGACCCGCAACACGCCACGCTGTTCGTGCAAAGCCGGGTGCTCGAGCACGCCGAGCTGTTCCTGCTGCTGGGAATGGGCACGCCGCTGGCCTGGCTTGAACGCGTACCGACCTACAAGGACCAGATCGCCAACCTGAACGATCGCGACCTGCTGACCTACGGCTTCCTCGGCTACCCGCTGCTGCAGGCGGCCGACATCCTGATCTATCGGGCACGCTGGGTTCCGGTCGGTGCCGACCAGGTACCGCATATCGAAATGAGCCGCGAAATCGCCCGCCGCTTCAACGCGCTGTACGGACGCGACGCCGAAATCGAGGCGCGCGCGCGACTGGCCGCGGCCAAGCTCGACGACGAGCAGCGCACGCAACTGCAGCGGCTGCGCCGCGCCGCCGACCAGGACGGCGAGCTCGACAAGCGCGATGCCGCGCGTGCGCTGATCGCGGCCAGCGCGCTGAGCCGAGCCGAAAAGGACGCGCTGCGCGCCCAGCTCGACGGTGGCCGCCGCACCATCCTGCGCGAGCCCGAAGCGCTGCTGACGCCGGAGTCCAAGCTGCCCGGGCTCGACGGGCGCAAGATGTCGAAGAGCTACGGCAACGCGATCGCGATCCGCGAACAGCGCGGCAGCGTCGAGACCAAGGTGCGGCGCATGCCGACCGACCCGGCGCGCGTGCGTCGCAGCGACGCCGGCGATCCTGCGCGCTGCCCGGTGTGGCAGTTCCACCTGGCCTACAGCGACGACACGACCCGCAACTGGGTGCAGCGCGGCTGCACCAGCGCGGGCATCGGTTGCCTGGAATGCAAGCAGCCGGTGATCGACGCCATCCTGCGCGAGCAGCAGCCGATGCTCGAGCGCGCGCAGCCGTACCTGGACCAGCCTGCGCTGGTGCGCGACATCCTCGATGACGGTTGCGATCGCGCACGTGCGGCCGCGCGCGAAACGATGGTCGAAGTGCGCGACGCGATGGGCCTGCGCCTGGGTTGACCAGGTGCGTCAGTGCCGGCGCCGCCGTGCGCGGCGCCAGGCCAGCAACCAGCCCGCTGCGACCAGCGCGAGCAGCGCGAGCAGGCCGAACTCGGCGTGCTCCAGGCGCAGCTCCAGCAGGCCCTCGGCCTGACCGAAAGCCCAACCGGCACCAGCGATCAAAGGCGCCCACAGCAGCGCACCGAGCACGTTGTAGACGAGGAAGCGGCCGGCGGGAACGCCGGCGGCCCCGATCAGCACCGGGCCGGCGATGCGCAAGCCGTACAGGAAACGCACGGCGACGATCGCACCCCGCGGGCGACGACGCAGCAATGCGGCAACGCGCTCGAACTGCGCCGCCAGCCGCGGCAGGCGACCCAGCAGCCGCTGGCCGCCGAAGCGCCCGACCCAATAGAAGAACTGGTCGCCCGCGCTGGCCGCGACCACCGCGACGAGCAGCACCAGCCAGATGTCGAGCATGCCGCGCCGTGCCGCGTAGCCGGCGGCAAGCAGGATCGTCTCGCCCTCGGCGAAGGCGCCGACCGCAACCGCGACATAGCCCCAATCGTGGATCCACTGCTCGACCATGCTGCGCCCCGAACACCGTCCAGCCACGGATCATGCCACGCGCGCAGCGGCCAAACAAAAACCGGCCCATGGGCCGGTGCTGAACTTCGGCCGCCCTGCGGCGTCCCGAAGCTGCGGCCCGCTGGACGCGGGCCGGGTGCTCGCTCAGATCGCGCGAATCTGCGAGGCTTGCGGGCCCTTCGGGCCGGCCTTCACGACGAATTCGACGCGCTGGTTTTCTTGCAGGGTGCGGAACCCCTTGGCCTGGATTTCGCTGAAATGCGCGAACAGATCCTCGCCGCCTTCATCCGGCTTGATGAAGCCGAAACCCTTGCTTTCGTTGAACCATTTGACGGTGCCGGTGGGCATGATCATCCTTTCGAAACATGAACATTAAAGAAGAATGCAAATCTTCATCAAGCCCAGCCGGTTTATCGATAATCAATGAACCCAAACTGTGGACGCAAACTGTCCGTCTTGAAGCGACTGCAGGGACTACTATACACCGAATGACGCAAATGCAAGACTTTCGTGCGAAGCTTGCGCAAAAACTACAACACCGGTCGTCGCCCTTGTTGCCGCCTGACAACGGCATTGGCCCACCCTCGAATCATCAGACTTCATGCAGGTATTCCGCGGCATCCACCACGCCGCGCTGGCGTCGCCCAGCGCAGTCAGCATCGGCAACTTCGACGGCGTGCACCGTGGCCACCAGGCCATGCTTGCGCTGCTGGTCAACGAAGCCCGGCACCGTGCTCTGGTGCCGTGCGCGCTGACCTTCGAGCCGCATCCGCGCGACTATTTCGCGTCGATGCACGGCGGCTCGGCGCCCAAGCGCATCGCCACCCTGCGCGACAAGCTCGAAGAGTTGCAGCGCTGCGGCATCGAGCGCGTCGTGGTGTTGCGCTTCGACCAGCGGCTGGCATCGCTGGACGCGCAGGAGTTCGTGCAGCGCGTTCTCGTCGACGGACTGCATGCGCGCTACGTGCTGGTCGGCGATGATTTCCGCTTCGGCGCGCGACGCGCCGGCGACTACGCGCTGCTCGACGCGGCCGGGATCCGGCTCGGCTTCGACGTGGCGCGGATGAACGCGTACGAGGTCCACGCACGCCGGGTCTCGAGCTCGGCGCTGCGCGAGGCGCTGGCCGCCGGCGACCTGCGCGCAGCGCAGGCGCTGCTCGACCGGCCGTATGCGATCTGCGGCCGCGTGCTGCACGGGCGCAAGCTCGGTCGCGCGCTCGGCTTCCCGACGCTGAACATGCGTTTCAAGCACCGGCACCCAGCCGCCGAAGGCATTTTCGTCGTCCGCGTCCACGGTCTGGGCGATGCGCCGCTGCGCGGCGTGGCCAGCCTGGGTCGGCGCCCGAGCGTCGACGACGATGGCCGCGTGCTGCTCGAGACCTACGTGCTCGACTGGAGCGGCGACGCCTACGGTAAACTGGTGCGCGTGGAACTGCTGCACAAACTGCGCGACGAAGCGCGTTACGAAACGCTCGAGGCGTTGACCGAGGCGATCGCCGCCGACGTGCGCGCGGCGCGCGACTGGTTCGCGCGCGACGACTCCGAGGACTGCAGCATCCGAATTTGATCGACACCGGCCGCGACCCGCTGGCCGACGCCGCCGGGCGCGGCGTTGCCGTGTCCGCGCCCCCAGCCCGCCATGACCGAATCCGCGACTCCGAAGACCGATTACCGCGCCACGCTGAACCTTCCCGACACCGCGTTCCCGATGCGCGGCGACCTGCCCCGGCGCGAACCCGGCTGGGTCGCCGAATGGGAACGCGACGGCGTCTACCGGCGGCTGCGCGCGGCACGCTTCGGGCGGCCGAAATTCGTGCTGCACGACGGTCCGCCTTACGCCAACGGTCAGATCCACATCGGACACGCGGTCAACAAGATCCTCAAGGACATGATCGTCAAGGCGCGCCAGCTCGAGGGCTTCGACGCGGTCTACGTTCCGGGCTGGGACTGCCACGGCCTCCCGATCGAGAACCAGATCGAAAAGCTGCACGGCCGCAGCCTCGGCCGTGACGAAGTGCAGGCGCTCAGCCGCGCCTACGCCACCGAGCAGATCGCCGGGCAGATGGCCGACTTCAAGCGCCTGGGCGTGCTCGGCGACTGGGACCGGCCGTACCGCACCATGGACTTCGGCAACGAGGCCGACGAGATCCGCGCGCTGAAGCGGGTGATCGAGCGTGGCTTCGTCTACCGCGGCCTCAAACCGGTGCACTGGTGCTTCGACTGCCATTCGTCGCTGGCCGAGTTCGAGATCGAATACGCCGACAAGAAGAGCCAGACGCTCGACGTCGGCTTCCCATGCGCCGAGCCGCAGCGCCTGGCCGAAGCGTTCGGACTGCACGCGCTGCCCGGTCCGGCCAGCGCGGTGATCTGGACCACCACGGCGTGGACCATTCCGGCCAACCAGGCACTGAACCTGAACCCCGAGCTCGACTACTGCCTGGTCGACACCGCGCGCGGCGTGCTGCTGCTGGCCGCCGCCCGCGTCGAGCCCTGCCTGACGCGCTACGCGCTGCACGGCACGGTGCTGGCGACCGTGCGCGGCGAACGTCTGGGCGGCATCGCGTTCCGCCATCCGCTGGCGCTGGTCGACGCCGCGTACGACCGCGCGAGCCCGGTGTACCTGGCCGAATACGCCACTGCCGACGACGGCACCGGCATCGTGCATTCGTCGCCGGCGTACGGAGTCGATGACTTCAACTCCTGCGTCGCCCACGGCATGCGCACCGACGAGGTGCTGAATCCGGTGCAGGGCGACGGCGTCTACGCCCCGGAGCTGGCGCTGTTCGGCGGACGCAACATCTGGCAGGCTGCGCCGCTGGTCATCGAGGCGCTGCGCGGAGCCGGCAACCTGTATGCGACCGAGGAAATCCGCCACAGCTACCCGCACTGCTGGCGGCACAAGACCCCGGTGATCTACCGCGCCGCCAACCAGTGGTTCGTGCGCATGGACGAAGGCGCCGGGGTCTGCACCACCGACAAGGCGCCGGCCACGCTGCGCGCGGCCGCGCTGGCAGCGGTCGAGCAGACCGCGTTCTACCCGGCCGGCGGCAAGGCGCGGCTGCACGACATGATCGCGCACCGACCCGACTGGTGCATCTCGCGCCAGCGCGCGTGGGGCGTGCCGCTGCCGTTCCTGCTGCACAAGGCCACCGGCGAGTTGCACCCGCGCACCCTGGAGCTGCTCGACCTCGCCGCCGAACTGGTGCAGCGCGAAGGCATCGAAGCGTGGTCGCGGCTCGACCCGCGCGACTGGATCGGCGACGACGCCGACCACTACGAGAAGAGCCAGGACATCATCGAGGTCTGGTTCGATTCGGGCACCACCCATTGGCATGTGCTGCGCGGCAGCCACGCCGATGTGCTGCAGTGGCCGGCCGACCTGTACCTCGAAGGCCACGACCAGCACCGCGGCTGGTTCCACTCGTCGCTGCTGACTGGATGCGCGATCGACGGCCGCGCGCCGTACAAGGCGCTGCTGACCCACGGCTTCACGGTCGACGGCCAGGGCCGCAAGATGAGCAAGTCGGTCGGCAACGTGATCGCGCCGCAGGCGGTCAGCGACAAGCTCGGCGCCGAGATCATCCGACTGTGGGTCGCTTCGACCGATTATTCGGGCGACCTGGCGATTTCCGACGCCATCCTCAAGCAGGTGGTCGAGAACTACCGGCGGGTGCGCAACACCCTGCGTTTCCTGCTGGCCAATTGCGTCGACTTCGACCCGGCACGCGACGCGGTGGACCCGGAGGCGATGGTCGAGATCGACCGCTGGGCGCTGGCGCATGCTGCCGCACTGCAGCGCGAGGTGCTGGCGCACTACGCGCGCTACGAGTTCCATCCGGTGGTCGCCAGGCTGCTGCTGCTGTGCTCGGAGGACTTGGGCGGCTTCTACCTCGACGTGCTGAAGGATCGGCTGTACACCACCCCGGCGAAAGGCCACGCCCGGCGCAGCGCGCAGACCGCGCTGTGGCACCTGACCCACGCCTTGCTGCGCTGGATCGCGCCGTTCCTGAGCTTCACCGCCGAGGAGGCGTGGCGCCATTTCGCGCCGCAGCAGGCTGCCGCCGGTGGATCGATCTTCGTCGAGACCTACGCCGAGCTGCCCGAACCGACCGACGCCGACGCGCTGCGCGCGAAATGGGCCCGACTGCGCGCGCTGCGCGACGTGGTCAACCGCGCCATCGAGGAGGTGCGTGCCAGCGGCGCGCTCGGCTCCTCGCTGCAAGCCTGGGTGCGCATCGAAGCTCCCGAATCCGACCACGCGCTGCTCGCCAGCCTGGGCGACGAACTCGCCTTCGCGCTCATCGTTTCACGCGTCGAACTGGCACGCGGCGCCGAACTTGCGGTGCAGGTGCGTCCAGCAGCAGGAGCCAAGTGCGAACGCTGCTGGCACTGGGAGGATGCCGTCGGCGCGCAACCCGAGCACCCCGGGCTGTGCCCGCGCTGCATCGACAATCTGCACGGTGCCGGAGAAACCCGGCGCTGCGCCTGAGCCATGCGGCGCAACGCACGTTGGCTGCTGCTGGCCGCGGCGCTGGTGGCCGCCGATCAGTTCACCAAGTGGCTGGTGCGGCGCGCGCTGCCGCTGGGCGGAAGCGTCGCGCTGACGCCGTTCTTCAACCTGGTGCACGCCGAGAATTCCGGCGCCGCATTCTCCTTCCTCGCCCAGCAGGCCGGCTGGCAGCGTTGGCTGTTCACCGCGCTCGGCCTGGGTGCCGCCGCGTTGATTGCGACGCTGTTGCGTCGCCCGCGCCGCGCGCTGTTCGGCGCCGGGCTCGGCTGCGTGCTCGGCGGAGCCCTGGGCAACGTCCTCGACCGTCTGCTGCGCGGTCGAGTGACCGACTTCATCGATCTCTACGTGGTGCACGCCGGCAGGCAATGGCACTGGCCCGCGTTCAACCTGGCCGACAGCGCGATCACCATCGGCGCCATCTTGCTGCTGCTCGACGAGTGGCTGCAGTCGCGCCGCGAACGTCGGTAGAAATCCCAGTCCGGCGCGTCTTGCGCAAACGGGCGACGCACCCTACGCTCGTCTGCAAAATTATTTTGCAAGACGTGACTGGAGGAGACCTGGATGACCCCGGAAGAGGCGAGGCGCCACCCGCTCGCGCACGAGACCCGGCGCCGCGTTTCGGTCCATAGCCTGGGGTGGCGCGACCCGCTGCGCTGGTTGCGTGCCGGGTGGCTTGACATGGTGCGCTGCCCCTGGGTCAGCCTGAGCTACGGACTGACGTTCATGTGCCTGACCTGGGCCCTGGGACTGACGTTCCTGCGCGATCCCGAGTTCACGCTGATGCTGGCCAGCACGGTGCTGCTGCTCGGGCCTGCGCTGGCCATGGGTCTGATCCAGGCCAGTCGCAGCCAGGAAATGGGCGAACGCCCGCGGCTTCGCCCATGCCTGCTCGTGTGCTGGCAGGCGCGTGCCGGCGTGGCGTTGTTCGCGGGATTGCTGCTGGTCATCGAACTGCTGTGGGCACGCTCGGCGATGCTGATCTTCGCCTTGTTCTTCGACACCATGGGTCAAAGCGGAAACGCACTGCAGATTTTGACGGACCCCGCCAACCTGGATTTCGTGTTGGCCTACGCTGCGGTCACAGCGCTTTTCGGCGCGGTCGCTTTCGGCATCAGCGCAGTGTCGATCCCGCTGATGCTCGATCGCCCGGTCGACGCCATCACCGCGGCGCTGACCAGCCTGCGCGCATGCCTGGAGCATCCCTGGGTGATGCTGCTGTGGGGCATGACGATCGCATCGATCACCTTGCTCGCGCTGGCGCCGCTGGGTGCCGGGTTGATGCTCGCCTGGCCGCTGGTCGGCCACGCAAGCTGGCACGCGTATCGCGGAATCATCGCCAACGACGCGCGCACGCAACTCGGCGTGGAAGGCTGAGGCCGGCGCGCGCCCGCCAGACCGGCTTCGACCGCCTCAGTCAGGGCTGCAGCACGATGCTTCCGGTGGTGCTGCGGCTCTCCAGCGCGGACTGCGCGCGCGCGGCGTCATGCAGCGCGAAACGCTGGCCGATGCGGGGCACGATGCGGCCGCTTTGCAGCATCGCGAACAGCTCGCCCGCCATCTGCTCGAGCACCGCACGGTCGGCCACATGGGTCATCAGCGTCGGCCGCGTCACGTACAGCGAACCCTTGGCGGCAAGGTCGCTCAGCGTCACCGGAGGCACGGGGCCCGACGCGTTGCCGAAACTGACCATCAGCCCGAATGGCTGCAGGCACGCCAGCGAACGCTCCCAGGTGTCGCGCCCGACCGAATCGTAGACCACCGCGACTCCCTTGCCGCCGGTCAGCTCGCGGACCCGCGACACCACGTCCTCGGTCGCATAGTTGATGCAATGCGCGTAACCGTGCTCAAGCGCCAGGCGGCATTTCTCGTCGCTGCCGGCGGTTCCGATCAGGCGCACGCCCAAGGCCCTGGCCCATTGCCCCGCAATCAGGCCGACGCCTCCGGCCGCGGCGTGGAACAGCGCCACGTCGCCGGGTTGCAGCGCGCGGGTGCGCCGCAGCAGGAACTGCGCGGTCAGACCTTTGAGCATCATGGCCGCAGCGGTCTCGAAAGCGATTGCCTCGGGCAGCGCGACCAGCACCTTGGCCGGGACCACCCGCGCCTGCGCATAGGCACCGGTCGGGCCGCTGCAATAGGCCACGCGATCGCCGACGCGCCACTGCGCGACGCCTTCGCCGACCGCCTCGACGGTTCCGGCACCCTCGATGCCCAGGCCGGCCGGCAATTGCAGCGGGTACAGCCCGCTGCGGTGGTAGATGTCGATGAAATTGACCCCGACCGCGCCGTGGCGCACGCGCACCTCGCCGGGCCCGGGCTCACCGAGCGCGACCTCTTGCCACTGCAGGACTTCGGGGCCGCCATGGCGTTCGATGCGAATCGCATGCGTGCTGGTGCTCATCGTGACTCTCCGGGTTTGCTGGTCCAATGCGCATTGTGCCGTCGCCGGCGCCGCGCTGCACGGGCCGCGCTCCGGCCGCGGCGGGTTAAGGCGCGGCTAAGCGCGCTGCGCGATACTGCAGGCTTGCGGCACCAAAGGGTCCGCTTACGGGTTCCACACCATGCGCCTGCTGCTCGTTGAAGACGATGTGATGATCGGCGAGAGCGTGCTCGACGCGCTGCGCGCGGAGGGCTACGCGGTCGATTGGGTGCGCGACGGCCAGACCGCGGACGCAGCCTGGAGCAGCGAGAGCTACGACCTGGTGCTGCTCGACCTCGGGTTGCCGCGGCGCGACGGCCTGCAGGTCCTGCAGCAGGCGCGCGCGCGCCGCGACCGCACGCCGGTCCTGGTCGCCACCGCGCGCGATGCCGTCGAGGAGCGCATCCGCGGACTCGACGCCGGAGCCGACGATTACCTGCTCAAGCCCTACGACCTCAACGAACTGCAGGCGCGGGTGCGCGCGCTGCTGCGCCGTGCCGCGGGACGCGCCGAACCGGTGTTCACCCACGGTGCGCTGCGCCTGAACCCGGCCACGCACGAAGCGCTGCTCGACGGCGAGCCGGTGGCGCTGTCGCAACGCGAGTGGGCCGTGCTCGAAGCGCTGATCGCACGCCCGGGCGTGATCCTGTCGCGCGCCCAGCTGGAAGAGAAGCTCTACAGCTGGAAGGACGAGATCTCGAGCAACGCGGTCGAGGTCTACGTGCACAGCCTGCGCAAGAAACTCGGTGCCGAACTGATCCGCAACATCCGCGGCATGGGCTACGTGATCGCCCGCGACCCCGGCGACGAGGCCACATGAGGTCGCTGCGCGCGCAGCTGCTGATGCTGCTGACCGCCGCCGTGCTGGTGTCGGCGGTGGTGCAGGCGGTGGTCGTGTTCGACACCGCGATGCGCGAAGCCGACGCGGTCTTCGACTACCACCTGCAGCAGCTTGCGCTGTCGCTGACCAACGGCGACCTCGGCCTGCCGGGTTTCGGTCCGCGCGGCCATGCGCGCAACGACGTCGACTACGTGGTGCAGGTGTGGGCTCCCGACGGGCGCCGCATCTACGTCTCGCGGCCGCGCATCGAAATGCCCGACCAGGCCGTGCTCGGCTACACCACCGCGGTGGTCGACGGCCATCCGTGGCGGGTGTTCTCGATGCAGGCCGGCGGGCGCACGATCCAGGTCGCGCAACCGCTGCAGACACGGCGCGCGCTGGCGCTGACCTTCGCTGCCGAGTCGGTTTGGCCGCAACTGCTCGTCGCGCCGGCGCTGCTGCTGGTGGTGGCCTGGGTCGTGCGCCGCTCGCTGCGCCCCTTGCGTACGCTGGCCGCGGAACTCGAAAACCGTGCCGCAACCGCCACCGACCCCATCGAGCCGAACGCGGTGATGCCCGAAATGCAGCCGGTGGTGCGGGCGATGAACGGGCTGTTCGCACGCACCCGACAGGCGTTCGACGCCCAGCAGGCCTTCGTCGCCGACGCCGCGCACGAACTGCGCTCGCCGCTGGCGGCGCTGAAGCTGCAGGTGCAGATGCTCGGCCGGGCCCACGACCCGGCGACGCAGCGCGTGGCGCAGCAGCGCGTCTCCGCCGGGCTCGAGCGCGCGACCCATCTCGTCGAACAGTTGCTGGCACTGGCCCGCGCCGACTCGGTCGCACCCGAGGACATGCAGCCGTCCTCGCTGGCGCAGGCCGCCAGGCTGGCGCTTTCCGACACCGTCGATCTGGCGCAAAGCCGAGGCGTCGACGCCGGGCTCGAGCAAGCCGACGAAGTCGAGGTGCTGGCCCCGCCGCAGGGCCTGCGCATGATGGTGCGCAACCTGGTCGACAACGCCGTGCGCTACACGCCAGGCGGCGGCCGCGTCGACCTGCGCATCCATCGCGACGCTGCCGGCGCGGTGCTCGAAGTCGATGACTCGGGCCCCGGAATCCCGCAGCACGAACGTGCACGCGTTTTCGACCGCTTCTACCGCGGCGAGGAAGCGCCGGCCGGGGGCAGCGGTCTCGGGCTGGCGATCGTCGCCCGCGCGGCCGCGCGCTGCGGCGCGCGCATCGAACTGCTTGACGCGCCGATCGGCGGCTTGCGCGTGCGCGTGCACTTTCCCGCGCTGCCTGGCGCCACGTCAGCCGCAGCTTCCGGCTGACGTCTCCGGCGCCGATGCCGGGATTCAGGCGACGGCGTCGAGGTCGAACGCCTTGTGCAGCGCGCGCACGGCGAGTTCGAGGTACTTTTCCTCGATCAAAACCGACACCTTGATTTCCGAAGTCGAAATCATCTGGATGTTGATGCCTTCTTCGGACAGGGTGCGGAACATGGTGCTCGCCACTCCTGCGTGCGACCGCATACCCACGCCGACGATCGACACCTTGCACGCCTTCGGATCGCCGAAGATGTCCTTGGCGCCGATGTGCGCCTGAACCCCGCTCTTCAGGATGTCCAGCGTGCGCGCGTAATCGCCGCGACCGACGGTGAACGAGAAGTCGGTGTAGCCGGCCACGCTCTGGTTCTGCACGATCATGTCGACTTCGATGTTCGCGCCGCCGACTGCGCTGAGGATCTGGTACGCGATTCCAGGACGATCGGGAACACCGACCACGGTGATCTTGGCTTCGTCGCGTGCGAACGCGATGCCGGAGACGACGGCTCGTTCCATCTGCTGGTCTTCCTCGAAGGTGATGAGCGTGCCGCTGTGCATTTCCTGCTCCAGCGGGACGTCCCAGGGGGTCAGGCTCGACAGCACGCGCAGACGCACGCGGTACTTGCCGGCGAATTCGACCGACCGGATCTGCAGCACCTTGGAGCCCAGGCTGGCCATTTCCAGCATTTCCTCGAAGGTGATGGTCGCCAGTTTGCTGGCTTCGGCGACGACGCGCGGATCGGTGGTGTAGACGCCGTCGACGTCGGTATAGATCTGGCACTCGTCGGCGCCCAGCGCGGCGGCCAGCGCAACGCCCGAGGTATCCGATCCGCCGCGCCCCAGGGTGGTGATGTCGCCATGCGCGTCAACGCCCTGGAAACCGGCGACGACGACGATGCGCCCTTGCGCCAGATCGTCGCGGATGCGCTGCTCGTCGATCGATTCGATGCGCGCCTTGGTATGCGCGCTGTCGGTGCGCACGGCGACCTGGGCACCGGTGTAGCTGCGCGCGTCGCGCCCGAGCGCCTTCAGCGCCATTGCCAGCAGGCCGATGGTGACCTGCTCTCCGGTGGCCGCGACGACATCGAGTTCGCGCGGATCGGGTTCGGGTTGGATTTCGCGCGCCAGCGCGATCAGGCGATTGGTCTCGCCCGACATCGCCGAAACGACAACCACCACCTGATGGCCGGCATCGGCCCATTTGATCACGCGCCGCGCGACGTTCTTGATGCGTTCGACGGATCCGACTGAAGTGCCGCCGTACTTCTGGACGATGAGCGCCATGGTACCTAGGGGGGATGGGTCGCGCGCCCGGTGACGTGACGAACCGCGCGGCGAAAAACGCGCAATTATAGGCTGCGCTGTGCGCCGCAACAAAGGCGTTTGCCATCGCGCCACACCGCGTGCCGCGTGCCCACGCGCAGGCGCAGGCGCGCCGCGCCGTGTGCGCTGTGCGCCAGCTGGCGGCACAGTTCGTCGATCTGCGCCGCGCTGCTGCGCACCCCGGCCGCGACCAGCCACGCGCGCAGGACCTCGGCCAGACGCTGCCGCGGCAACGCCCGCAGCGCGTCCAGCGACAGCGCGCCGCTGCCGTCCATGCAGTCGCTCAGGTCCGCGTCGGCCTGTGCCTGCAGTGCCGCGGCCGCCTGCGCGCACAGCCGCGCGCTGCGCGCCAGCGTGCGCGTGTAACCGGGCTCCAGGCGCGCAATCAGCGGCAGCAGCTCGTGCCGGATGCGGCTGCGTCGCCACGCCGGGTCGGCGTTCATCGCGTCGACGACGTACGGCACGCGCTGGGCGTCGAGCAGCGCGCGCAGCGTGCCGGCGCCGACCGCGAGCAATGGTCGCCCCAGCCGCAGTCCGGCGCGCGCGCTGGCCGCCGGCATCGCCGCCAGCCCCTTCGGGCCGGCTCCGCGCAACAGCGCCAGCAGCAAGGTCTCGACCTGATCGTCGGCCTGATGGGCGGTCAGGATCCAGTTGCACCCGAGCGCGCGCGCGGCGTCGAACAGCACCGCGTAACGCGCTTCGCGCGCGCGTTCCTCGACGCTGTCGCCGCGCGCCGCCGACACCCGCGCCGCAAGCACCTGCAGCGGTACGCCCCACTGCGCGCACAGCGCCTGCGCGTGCGCGCTGAAGCGCACGGCGTCGTCCTGCAATCCGTGGTCGACGTGCAATGCACGCACGCGCGACGGCCCCCACAGGTGCAACGCGGCAAGCAGCAGCGAGGTCGAATCGGCGCCACCGCTGAACGCCAGCGCCACCGGGGCCTCGGCGCCGACGGCGTGCGCGGCAGCGAACTCCCGCAGCGCGTGCAGCGCCGCGCCGGCGTCAAGCGCGCGCCACGGCGGCGCCGGCATGCTCGGGGGCGGGACGATCAGCCCGCCTTGGTGTCCTGGAAGCGGCCGAACGCGCACAGGCGCTCGTAGCGCTGCCGGACCAGTTCGCCGGGCCTGGCGTCCTGGAACTGGCGCAGGCTCTCGCCGAGCGCGCGCTTGAGTGCGGCGCCCATGGCCTGCGGATCGCGGTGCGCACCGCCGATGGGTTCGCTGACGATCTTGTCGACCAGGCCCAGCGCCTTGAGGCGGTGCGCGGTCAAGCCCAGCGCCTCGGCCGCGTCGGGCGCGCGCTCGGCACCCTTCCACAGGATCGACGCGCAGCCCTCGGGCGAAATCACCGAGTACACCGCGAACTGCAGCATCAGCACGTGGTCGGCGACCGCGATCGCCAGCGCGCCGCCCGAACCCCCTTCACCGATGATGGTCGAGATGATCGGAATCTGCAATTGCGCCATTTCGAAGATGTTGCGCCCGATCGCTTCGGACTGGTTGCGCTCCTCGGCGTCGATTCCCGGGTACGCACCCGGGGTGTCGACGAACGAGAACAGCGGCAGGCCGAACTTCTCGGCCAGCTTCATCAGCCGCAGCGCCTTGCGGTAGCCCTCCGGCTTGGTCATGCCGAAATTGCGCGCCGCGCGCTCCTTGGTGTCGCGTCCCTTCTGGTGGCCGATGACCATGCAAGGCTGGCCGTTGAAGCGCGCCAGGCCGCCGACGATCGACAGGTCGTCGGCGAAGTGGCGATCCCCGTGCAGCTCGTGAAAATCGGTGAACATCTGCGCCACGTAATCGAGCGTGTACGGCCGCTGCGGATGGCGGGCGATTTGCGTGACCTGCCACGGCGACAGCTTCGCGTACAGATCCTTGGTCAGCTGCAGGCTCTTTTTCTGCAGCCTGCCGATCTCTTCGGAAATGTCCACCGCCGATTCGTCCTGCACATAGCGCAGTTCCTCGATCTTGGTCTCCAGTTCGGCGACCGGTTGTTCGAACTCGAGAAAGACCTTCTTGCTCATGAGACGACCCCATTGCTCTGGCGCCCGCGAAGCGGACCCGGCCGGGTCGGCTGCATCGGCCGCCCGGCTGCTTCGATTGTTCAGTACTCGACCGCGATGGCGTCGAGACTGCGCCAAATATACCAAGTGCCGACCGAGCGCCACGGCGCCCAGGCCTGCGCCACCTCGCGCAGGTCGCTGCGCGTGACTGCCTCGCCCGAGAAGTAGCGCTGGCTGATGCCGCGCTGCAGGCCGATGTCGTCGAGCGGCAGCACGTCGGGGCGCAGCAGGTGGAACATCAGGAACATCTCGGCGGTCCAGCGCCCGATGCCGCGGATCGCGACCAGCTCTGCGATGATCGCCTCGTCGCCCATCGCGGCCCACTGCGCCGGGTGGACCAGACCGGAATCGAACCGACCCGCCAGGTCGCGCAGGTACTCGCACTTGCGCTGCGACAGTCCGCAGCCCCGCAGCGCCTCGGTTTCCTGCGCCAGCACGCGTGCCGGCGTGACGCTGCCGACGCAGGCCGCGAAGCGGTCCCACACCGATTGCGCGGCCTTGACCGAGATCTGCTGTCCGACGACCGATCGCGCCAGCGTCTGGAACGCGTCGCCGCGGCTTTGCAGGCCGACCTGTCCGTGCTGCGGAATCAGCCGGCGCATGACGCGGTCGGTGCGCATCAGCGCGGCGCAGGCATCGTCCCAATACGGTGGTCGCGCAGCGCTCATGCCTGCCGCCATACCGTCACCCCGCCAGGCTTGTCCTCGAGCGCGACACCGCGCTGGGCAAGCTCGTGGCGAATCGCGTCGGCCAGCGCGTAGTCGCGTGCCGCCTTGGCCTGGCTGCGACGCTGCAGCTGCTGCTCGACCCACGCGGTGTCGAGCGCGGCAGCGCCGGCCTGAAGGAATTGCTGCGCCGGCTGCTGCAGCAGCCCCAACGTTGCGCCAAGGCCGCGCAGCAGCGCGGCCAGTTGCGCATCGCCCGTGCGGTTGACGTCGCCGGCCAGCTCGAACAGCACCGCCAGCGCCTCGGGCGTATTGAAATCGTCGTCCATCGCGGCGCCGAAGCGCTGCGCCAGCGGATGCGACCAGTCGACGTCGCCGGGGACGTCGCCGCAAGCCCGCAGCGCCGTGTACAGCCGCGCCAGCGCGTGGCGTGCGTCGCGCAGGTTGTCCTCGCTGTAGTTCAGCGGACTGCGGTAATGCGCACGGATGATGAAAAAGCGCACCGTCTCGGCGTCGAAACGCTGCAGCACGTCGCGGATGGTGAAAAAATTGCCCAGCGACTTCGACATCTTTTCGTCGTCGACGCGCACGAAACCGTTGTGCATCCAGACGTTGACGAACGGCCCGTCGTTGGCGCCTTCGGACTGCGCGATTTCGTTCTCATGGTGCGGAAACTGCAGATCGGCGCCGCCGCCGTGGATGTCGAAATGCGGGCCGAGCAGCGCGCAGCTCATCGCCGAGCATTCGATGTGCCAACCCGGGCGGCCCGGGCCCCACGGCGACGCCCAGCGGACTTCGTCGGGCTCGTCGGGCTTGGCGTGCTTCCACAGCACGAAATCCAGCGGATCGCGTTTGGCGGCGTCGATCTCGACTCGTTCTCCTGCATGCAGTTCGTCCAGCGCCTTGCCGGACAGCCGTCCGTAGCCGGCGAACGACCGCACCGCGAAGTCGACGTCGCCGGCCGTGTCCTGATAGGCCAGTCCGCGCTCGATCAGGCGGCCGATCATCTCCTGCATCTGCGCGATATGGTCGGTGGCGCGCGGCTCGGCGTGCGGGCGCTCGATTCCCAGGGCATCGGCGTCCTCGTGCAGCGCGGTGATGAAGCGATCGGTCAGTTCGCGCACGCCGACTCCGGCCTCGAGCGCGCGACGGATGATCTTGTCGTCGACATCGGTGATGTTGCGCACGTAGGTCACGCGCAGCCCGCGCGCGCGCAGCCAGCGCTGCACAACGTCGAACACGGCCATCACCCGCGCATGGCCGAGGTGGCAGTAGTCGTAGACCGTCATGCCGCACACGTACATGCGGACATGGCCTGGTTCGAGCGGAACCAGAGGTTCCTTGCGACGCGTCAGAGTGTTATAGATCAACAGGTTCATACAGCGGGTACCGTGCGCAAAACGACCGCGCCGACGCGCGGTGCCGACGCGCACGCGCCGAACGGCTCGATGCGCTATGGATAAAATCAAAAACTTAGCACAGCCCGATCGCTCCCGAACCATGCCCGACGTCATCACCGTGCGCCGCCCGTACCCCGCCCCGAAGCTGTCGCGACTGTTCGTGGCGTTGAGCCTGGTCACCGCCGGCGCCCTTGGCCCGCTGGCACACGCCGCGCGCGCCGACGATTTGTCCCAGGTGCAGCAGATGGCCGCGGCCGGGCATCTCGAGCAGGCCCAGGACCAGCTCGACAGGCTGATCGCGGCCCATCCGAAGGATCCGCAATACCGCTTCCTGCGTGGCGTGCTGCTGACCGAGCAGCACAAGATCACCGAAGCGATCCAGGTCTTCACCCAGATCACCGAGCAGTTCCCCGAGCTGCCCGAGCCGTACAACAATCTTGCCGTGCTCTACGCGCAGGAAGGGCAGTACGACAAGGCGCGCAATGCGCTCGAAATGGCGATCCGGACCAATCCGAGCTATTCGACCGCGTTCGAGAACCTCGGCGACGTCTACGCCAAGCTGGCCAGCGAGTCGTACCAGCGCGCGCTGCAGCTCGACCCCGGAGACGCAGGCGCCACACAGGCCAAGCTTTCGCTGATCCGTCAGCTGTTCACTGCCGAGCAGCGCCATGCTGGCACCCAGGTGGCCTCGGCGGCGCCGTCGAAGCCGCCCGCAACAGGCAGGCAAGCCACTGCCCCGGAACCGAAGCCCGCCCCGGAACCGAAGCCTGCCCCGGCACCGAAGCCTGCCCCGGCACCGAAGCCTGCCCCGGCACCGAAGCCTGCCCCGGCACCGAAGCCTGCCCCGGCACCGAAGCCCGCCCCGGCACCGAAGCCTGCCCCGGCACCGAAGCCTGCCCCGGCACCGAAGCCTGCCCCGGCACCGAAGCCTGCCCCGGCACCGAAGCCTGCCCCGGCACCGAAGCCTGCCCCGGAACCGAAGCCC
>JAJZEB010000117.1 GCA_021805805.1 Pseudomonadota bacterium
CGCGCCCGCTCAGAGCTGGGTAGGTCCCCACCCGCCTCGCCGCTTGCAAGCGGCTCGGAATGACCCGGCGCGCCCGCGCCCGCTCAGAGCTGGGTAGGTCCCCACCCGCCTCGCCGCTTGCAAGCGGCTCGGAATGACCCGGCGCGCAGCAGCCCGCAGGGGCTGCTGCTGGTCCGGGTCATTCCCATTCGATGGTGGCCGGGGGTTTGGACGAGACGTCGTAGGCGACGCGGTTGATTCCGCGCACTTCGTTGATGATGCGGCTCGACACTCGCTTGAGCAGCGCGTACGGCAGCTCGGCCCAGTCGGCGGTCATGAAATCGCTGGTCTGCACCGCGCGCAACGCGACGACGTAGTCGTAGGTGCGACCGTCGCCCATCACGCCGACGCTCTTGACCGGCAGGAACACGGCAAAGGCCTGCGAAGTCAGCTCGTACCAGCTGCGACCGCTGGCCGCGTCGCGCGTGCCGCGCAACTCCTCGATGAAGATCGCGTCGGCGCGCCGCAGCAGGTCGGCATACTCGCGCTTGACCTCGCCGAGGATGCGCACCCCGAGACCCGGGCCCGGGAACGGATGGCGGTCGACCATTTCGGGCGGCAGGCCGAGCTCGATGCCGAGTTCGCGCACCTCGTCCTTGAACAGTTCGCGCAGCGGCTCGAGCAGCTTCAGCCCCAGGGTGGCGGGCAGGCCGCCGACGTTGTGGTGGCTCTTGATCGTCGTCGCCTTCTTCGTCTTGGCGCCGCCCGATTCGATCACGTCGGGGTAGATCGTGCCCTGCGCGAGCCACTTCGCCCGGCTGAGCTTGGCCGCTTCGCGCTGGAACACCTCGACGAACTCGCGGCCGATGATCTTGCGCTTGTGCTCCGGATCGGCGACTCCGGCCAGCGCGCCGAGGAACTCGGCGCTGGCGTCGACGTGCACCACGCGCGCGTGCAGCCGGCCGGCGAACATGTCCATCACCATGCGCGCCTCGTCCAGCCGCAGCAGCCCGTGGTCGACGAACACGCAGGTCAGCTGGTCGCCGATGGCGCGGTGGATCAGCGCCGCGGCGACGCTGGAGTCGACCCCGCCGGACAGGCCGAGGATGACTTCCTCGTCGCCGACCTGCTCGCGGATGCGCGCCACCGCCTCGGCGATGTAGTCGCCCATGATCCAGTCGCCGCGGCAGCCGCAGATGTCGCGCACGAAACGGCGCAGGATCGCACTGCCCTGCACCGTGTGCGTGACCTCCGGGTGGAACTGCAGCGCGTAGTAGCCGCGGCTCTCGTCGGCCATGCCGGCGATCGGGCAGCTCGGCGTGCTGGCCAACAGCTTGAATCCCGGCGGCAGCGCGGTGACCTTGTCGCCATGGCTCATCCAGACCTTCAGCATGCCGTGGTCTTCACGGGTGCGGAAATCCTCGATGCCGTCGAGCAGCCGGGTATGGCCGCGCGCGCGAACCTCGGCGTAGCCGAATTCGCGGTGGTCGCTCCACTCGACCTTGCCGCCGAGCTGCGCGGCCATGGTCTGCATGCCGTAGCAGATGCCCAGCACGGGAAGTCCGAGCTCCCAGACGAGTTGCGGCGCACGCAGCTCGTCATCCTCGTAGGTGCTGGCGTGGCTTCCCGACAGGATGACGCCCTTGAGTCCGTCGGCCGCCAGCGCGCGGATCACGTCGTCGCCGACGTCGTTGGGATGGATTTCGCAGTACACGTGCGCTTCGCGCACGCGGCGGGCGATCAGCTGCGTGACCTGGCTGCCGAAGTCCAGGATCAGGATCTTGTCGTGCATCGTGCGCGGCTTTCAGTCGACGTGGTAATTCGGAGCTTCCTTGGTGATCTGCACGTCGTGCACGTGGCTTTCGCGCATGCCGGCTGCGGTGATCTGCACGAACTGCGCGCGGTTGCGCATGATCTCGATGCTGGCGCAGCCGCAGTACCCCAGCGACGAACGCACGCCGCCGACGAGCTGGTACAGGATCGCCGCCAGCGGCCCCTTGTACGGCACGCGGCCCTCGATGCCTTCGGGGACGAACTTCTCGGCGCCGGCCGAAGCCTGAGCCTGGGTGCCGTCCTGGAAATAGCGGTCGGCAGAGCCGGCGTTCATCGCGCCGATCGATCCCATGCCGCGGTAGCTCTTGTACGAGCGGCCCTGGTACAGGATGACTTCGCCGGGCGCCTCCTCGGTGCCGGCGAACATGCTGCCCATCATCACGCTGTGTGCGCCGGCAGCGATCGCCTTGGAGATGTCGCCGGAGTAGCGCACGCCGCCGTCGGCGACCAGCGGCACACCGGTGCCCTCGAGCGCCTGCGCGACGTTGGCGATCGCGGTGATCTGCGGCACGCCGACTCCGGCGACGATCCGGGTGGTGCAGATCGACCCGGGGCCGATTCCGACCTTGACCCCGTCGGCACCGGCCTCGGCCAGCGCCCGCGCGGCCTCGGCGGTGGCGATGTTGCCGCCGATGACGTCGACCTGCGGGTAGGTGTCCTTGACCCAGCGCACGCGGTCGAGCACGCCCTGGCTGTGGCCGTGCGCGGTGTCGACGACGATGACGTCGACCCCGGCGCGCACCAGCAGCTCGACGCGCTCCTCGGTGCCTTCGCCGACGCCGACCGCGGCGCCCACGCGCAGCTTGCCCTGCGGGTCGCGTGCCGCGTTCGGCCGCTCGGTGGCCTTCAGGATGTCCTTCACGGTCATCAGCCCGCGCAGTTCGAAGTCATCGTTGATGACCAGCACCCGCTCGAGGCGATGGTGGTGCATCAGCGCCTTGGCCTCGTCGGGGGTGGCGCCCTCGCGCACCGTGACCAGCCGCTCGCGCGGCGTCATGATGTCGCGCACGGCGATGTCGAGCCGCGACTCGAAGCGCAGGTCGCGGTTGGTGACGATTCCGACGACCTTGCCGTGCTCGACCACCGGGAAGCCGGAAATGCCGTGCTGGCGCGACAGCGCGAGCACGTCGGCGACTTTGACTCCCGGGGAAATGGTGATCGGATCCTTCAGCACGCCGGATTCGAAGCGCTTGACGCGCGCGACTTCGGTGGCTTGCGCCTTCGGCGACAGGTTCTTGTGGATGATGCCGATACCGCCTTCCTGCGCCATCGCGATCGCCAGCCGCGACTCGGTCACGGTGTCCATCGCTGCCGACACCAGCGGAATGTTCAGGCGCACGCGACGCGTGAGTTGCGTGGCCAGGCTGGTGTCTTTCGGCAGGACTTGGGAATGGGCGGGGACGAGCAGGACGTCGTCAAAGGTCAACGCTTTACCAAGCAGGCGCATAAATCCTCCGGGCGCAAAACACGATGATAAAAGACATCGCGCGGCACCTTCGGGCGCGCCACCGAAATGACGTACATTGGCAGCACAAGCCTGGAGGTCCGATGCCACCGAAAACGCCGCCGCGCGCAGTTCTCCGGCGCCTGCTCGCCGTCTGTGCCCTCGCCTGCGCGCTCGGCACCTTCCCGGCAGCTCCGGCAGCGCAATGGAAATGGCGCGGCACCGACGGCCAGATGCATTACGGCGACCAGCCGCCACCCGGCGCGCAGCGCTTGCGCCTGGGCGACGATGGCGCTGCGCGCCCGGCTGCGGCCGCGTCGGCAGCAGCGGCGGCAGCCTCGGCGCGCGCGCTGCGCCGCCGGCTGCAGGCTGCGCAGCGCGCGTCTGCAGCGGCGCAGACATGGCAACGCGAAGCCGCCTCGCTGCAACGCGCCCGGCTTTGCGCGCAAGCCCGCGCCCGGCTGCAGCAACTCGACTCGGGCAGGCGCCTGATCGAGCGTGATGCCCGAGGCCAGCGCAGCTTCGTCGGCGACGCGCAGCGCGCCGAGCTGCGCGCCGGCGCGCAGGCCGGGGTCGCCGCCTATTGCGGCGGCTGAGGCCGTTGCCGAGTCGGCTGCTGAGCCAGCTCGAGCA
This sequence comes from Pseudomonadota bacterium, assembly GCA_021805805.1. Lineage (GTDB taxonomy): Bacteria > Pseudomonadota > Gammaproteobacteria > Burkholderiales > Burkholderiaceae_C > Thiomonas_A. The sequence goes on from JAJZEB010000117.1 coordinate 3,890, forward strand.
GCATGCGTACCCGCAACTTGACCGCGTTCAGGCCGTCGTACGCGCCGCCGTCGATGTTGCCGTGGCGCGGCGCGACCACGACCCGCACGCCGGCAGCGGCGGCCTCGTCCAGCGCAGCCTGCAGCGCGGCATGCACGGTGCCGCCCGCAGTGCCCATGACGACCAGTCCGGCCAGCGCAGGGCGCAGGCTCCCGCCGCGCTGCTGCGCAAGCAGCGCGCGCACCACCGCGCCGTCGGCGCCGGCGTGGCTGCACACCAGCTCGACCCGCGGCCAGTGCGTGGGCAGCGCCAGCGGTGGCGCGAACGCACCCGGATCGATGCGCGTGAAGCGCACGCCACCGCCATCGACCTGACCCAGCGGCCCGCGCGGCCCGGAGTCGAACGCATCGACCCGCGGCGCGTGCACTTTGCTGGCGTCGCGCGCGCCATGCACCGTGCCGTGGAGCACGCACAGCACGCCGCGTCCGGTGGCGCCTGCATCGACCGCAACGCGGACCGCGTCGTACAGGTTGCGCGGCCCGTCGGCCGACAGCGCGGTGGCCGGCAGCATCGCTGCGGTCAGCACCACGGCAGGCCCCGGCGGCAGCAGGCAGTGCAGCGCGTACGCGGTTTCCTCCAGAGCATCGGTGCCGTGGCAGATCACGCAAGCGCCGCCTTCGTCGTCGCGCCAGCGCTGGACGCGCCGGACCAGCTCGCCCCACAGCGGCGGATCGAGGTCCTTGCTGTCGATGTTGCAGACCTGCTCGCTGCGGATTTCGGCCAGGAGCTCGATTCCCGGCACCGATGCCAGCAGGCTGGCAACGTCGAGTACTCCGGCGCGATAGCCCGCGTCGGTAGCGGCTGCGGTGGCCACGCCGGCAATGGTGCCGCCGGTGGCCAGCACCAGTACTTTGGAACGAAGGGTTGGCATGGATCGTTGAACTGGATAAAATGACAGTTTATTGAAACCGCTGATCTGGCCGCATGCACGCAGCCCAGGAGCCCGGACCATGTCGAACCTCAAGCTTACCGCGCGCCAGAGCGAAATCCTGAATCTGGTCGCCAAGGCGATCGCGCGCGTCGGCTATCCGCCGACGCGCGCGGAGATTGCCGCCGAACTGGGGTTCCGCTCGGCCAACGCGGCCGAAGACCATCTGCAGGCGCTGGCGCGCAAAGGCATGATCGAACTCACGCCCGGAGCTTCCCGCGGCATCCGTCTGACCGCGCAGGCGCGTGGCAGCGTGCGCCCGGGCCCGACACGCGCGCTGCCCGGAATGGAACAGCTGATGCTGCCGCTGATCGGGCGCGTCGCTGCCGGCAGCCCGATCCTGGCGCAGGAGCACGTCGAGACCACACTGCAGTTCGAACCCGAACTGTTCAGCGCGCGCCCCGATTACCTGCTTCGGGTGCGGGGCATGAGCATGCTCGGAGTCGGCATCCTCGACGGCGACCTGCTCGCGGTCAAGCAAACGCGCGACGCACGCAGCGGGCAGATCGTCGTCGCGCGCATCGACGACGACGTCACCGTCAAGCGGCTTCGGCAGCGCGGCGAACACATCGAATTGCTGGCCGAAAACCCTGATTTCGCGCCGATCGTCGTTCAGCCAGGGCAGACCTTCGCCATCGAAGGCCTCGCGGTCGGGTTGATCCGCGCCGGGATCTGAGCGCGCACAGCGCCGGGCTGCGCCCGGCGCGGACCCGCGATGGCTCGATCGACGGCAGCAGCGGTGCTCAGCCCTGGTGGAGTGCCACGTCGCTGATGATGATGCCGTCGGCATCGGCATAGAGCCAGTCGCCCGGGCGCACCGCGACACCCTGGACGCGCACCGAAACGTCGCGCTGCCCGGCGCCGAGCTTGCGCGGCGGCATCGGCATCGGCGCCAGCGCGCGAACGCCGATGGCCGTGGCCGCGATTTCGGCCAGATCGCGCACGCATCCGTCGATCACCAGTCCGGCCCAGCCGTTGCGTGCGGCCAGCGCGGCAAGATTGCCGCCGAGCAGCGCGTGGCGCAGCGAACCACCGCCGTCGACGACCAGAACGCGGGCCATGCCCGCGGTCTCGAGCGCGGCGCGCACCAGGCTGTTGTCCTCGAAGCACTGGACCGTGCTGACTTGTCCGTGGAAATGCTGCAAGCGGCCGAAATGGCGGAACACCGGCGGCAGAACGCGAAGGCTGCCGCAGGCAATGGCCTCGGCATGCGCGTCGCAGTAATCGCAGCTCGAGTGCAGCGTCGATGACATCGTGGTGGCTCCTGTGCGGATCTTTGGCCCGGACGGGCCCTGGCGCTATTGAAGCCGCAAGCACGCTGCGGCATCCTGCGTCAGGTCAAACGGCATGCTTCGCCGGCGCGCACTATGCTTGACGCTTTTGCCGCACCGCGCGATGTCTGCACTCATGCACTGGCTGCAACCCTGGTACCCGTCGTGGCCGATGGGTGCGTTCCTGCTCGGCGGAGCGCTGCTGTACCTGCGCGGCAGCCGCCGCCGCCGCGTGCCGTGGATCCGGCAGGTGTGGTTTTGGCTCGGCTGGGTGCTGTGCTGGCAGGCGCTGCAGACGCAGTGGGACTACGTCGCCGAGCACCAGTTCTTCGTGCACATGATGCAGCAGATTGCTTTGCACGACTTGGCGCCGCTGCTGATCATCGCGGCTTGGCCCGGGCCCACCTGGCGCGCCGGGCTGCCGGCGCGCTTGCGTCATGCCTGGCTGCGGCCGCTGGCGGCCTGGGGGCCGCTGCGCACGACGATCGACTTCCTGCTGCACCCGTTCGTCGCTGCGGTTCTGTTCGGCGGCCTGGTGGTGTTCTGGCTGATCCCGCCGGTGCACGTCGGCGTGATGCTCAACACCGACCTCTACCAGTTCATGAACTGGACCATGGTTTTCGACGGCCTGCTGTTCTGGTGGCTGGTGCTCGATCCGCGCGCGTGTCCACCGGCGCACCTGCGCCCTGGACTGCGGGTGTTCCTGCCGTTGCTGGCGATGATTCCGCAAATGGCAGTCGGCGCCTACCTGGCGTTGAGCAGCATCGACTGGTACCCGATCTACTCGCTGTGCGGACGAGCGATCGCCGGCATCGACGCGATGACCGACCAGCACCTGGGCGGCCTGGTGCTGTGGATTCCCGGCTCGGCAGTCAACGTCTGGGCCGCGGTCGTCGCGATGCGCAACTGGATCCGGCTGTCCGAGCGCCGCGGCGGCTGAGCGCCGCGGTCATCGGCGGCGCGCTACGCCGAAGCCTTGCGCAGCAGCTGGTAGAGCTCGTCCTTGACGCGCAGCTTTTCCTTCTTCAGCTTCTCGACCGCCACGGAGTTGGCCGGCTCGACTCCGTCCTCGATGTTCTTGATGCGCTGATCAAGAGCATTGTGCTGATTGAAAAGGCGCGCGAAGTGCGCGTCGACGGTTTTCAGCTTCGAGATCAATTCGCGGTATTCGGGAAACATCGGTCGCTCCTCGCAGTCGTGCTGGCAATGCGCGCAGGCGCGACCGCCGGCGGCGCGCCCCCCGCGCCCAGTATAGGCAGGTCGCGCGCGCACTGCGCTGCGGCGCTACCATGCGCAACGCTGCCCCGTGCAGCCCGCTCTCGTTCGTCGCCCCCCTGAACTTGCCCCGCCGACTCGACTCCTGGATGCTTGCGCTGCTCGTGGCACTGGGCGCGCTGCCGCTCGTCCCATTTGCGGTGCCGATCGTCGCCGCGCTCGCGCTGGCGGCCGCCAGTC
>JAJZEB010000118.1 GCA_021805805.1 Pseudomonadota bacterium
GCAGCGTCGGCTCAAACATGCGATCTCCCGTACGTTGGTGCGCAGCGCGCACCGATTCAAAGCCCAGATGGCCGGAGGCAGTCTAGCGACAATATGCAACGTTTGCGATGTTCCGATAATGTTTGTTGCATATGGATGCATCGCCGGGAGCTCGCCCGTGCGTTCGCTGTCGGTCCGGAGCTTGGCTGCGCATGCGAGGCGCCCGGGATTTTGCTGAAATGTGGCCCATGCACCAAGGTGAATCGGCTTCCGACCTGCTTGCTTCGTTGCGCACGCTGGTGCGCGACGCCGGCGACGCGATCCTGCGTCTGGGCGCGTCGGGAGACGCCATCGCGTCGCGCGCGAAAGCCGACTCGAGCCCGCTGACCGCAGCCGACCTGGCGGCGAACGCGGTGCTGGTGGCCGGGCTGGCCGCGCTGACTCCGGACATCGACGTGGTGTCCGAGGAAGGCGCCGCGCCCGACGAAGCCGGCGCCACGCGCTGGCTGGTCGACCCGCTCGACGGCACGCGCGAGTTCATCCGGCGCAACGGCGAGTTCACGGTCAACGTCGCGCTGGTGGTCGGCGACACGCCGCGGCTGGGCGTGGTCCACGCGCCGGCGCTGGACCTGACCTGGTGGGGCGGAAGCGGGCTGGGCGCGTTTCGCACCCGGGGTCGCGACGATCGCGCAGCGCACGCGATCCGCGTCGCGCCGCTGCCGGCGGCCGATGCTCCGGTGCGCATCGTCGCCAGCCGCAGCCACCTCGACGCGGAGACACTGCGCTTCATCGCCGGGTTCGCGCGTCACGAGCTGCTGTGCGCGGGCAGTTCGCTGAAGCTGTGCCGGGTCGCCGAAGGCGCCGCCGACCTCTACCCGCGGCTTGCGCCGACCAGTGCCTGGGACACCGCTGCCGCGCACGCCGTGCTCGAGGGCGCCGGAGGCCATCTGCTGCGGCTCGACGGCGCACCGCTGCGCTATCCGCGCGCCACGCTGCTGAATCCGCCGTTCGTCGCGGTGTCGGACCCGCGGCTGCTCGCGCGTGGCATGGCGGTCAAATAGTTCTCGACGAGGCGGGGTCGGATCCGCTACGTTTGATGCATACAGCACGACGTATCGTTGCGCGGCGACGTCGGGCCGCGCGCCAGAGCGCCCAGGAGGCAATATGGACAGCGTCACCCAGGCCGATCCGAATGGTCTCGCGCAGCGGCTGCAGGCCGACGTGGCCAAGTTGCCGATGCTGCCTGGCGTGTTGCTGCGGCTGTCGATGCTCGATCCGGAAAGCGCCGGGTATTTCGACGACGTGCTCGCGCTGGTCAACGCGGATCCGGGGTTCGCGGTGCGCCTGCTGCATCGCGCCAACTCGGCCGGGGGCGGCGCGCTGCGCGCCGCCGGCTCGGTCAGCATGGCGCTGATTCGCGTCGGCGCGCGCGGCGCGGTCGAGTTGATGCTGGCCGAGGCCGGGTCGCGGATGTTCCCGCCGGTGGCGCGTTGGCAGCGCCACCTGTGGACGCACGCGGTGCTGGCCGCCGGCTACATGCGGCGGCTGGCGCCGATGGTCGTCGGCAACCGGATCGATGCCAACGAGGCCTATCTGGCCGGGCTGCTGCACGACATCGGGCGCTTCGTCATGTTCGCCGAGATGCCCGACGCGTTCGAAGCGGTCGAGTCGGCCGAATGGGACAGTCCGCAAAGCCTGGTCGACGTCGAGCGCGCGCTGTTCGGCTGCACCCATGCCGAGCTGGGTTTCATGGCGCTGAAGCAATGGGGCCTGCCGCAGGAACTGGCCGAGGTGGCGCGCGACCACCACGCGCCCGAGGCACCGTCGGACGGCGCGCTGGTGCGGCTGCTGCGAGACGTCGACTGGATCGCGCTGCGCGTGGCGCGCGAAGGACCGCAGTGGCTGCAGCAGTCGCCGCAGACGTTCGAGGCCGAATGGGCGCCGCGCATGCACGCGACGTATCGCGGCGACGCCGCGCACCGGCTGGCGACCCTGCGCACGGCAACCGAAGAGGCCGAAGCGCTGGTGCGCAGCTTCGGGTTGGCCGCGGACTGAGGGCCGCGGCGACGGCGGTGCCGCGGGTCAGCCGGCAGGCGGCGCGCGGCCGTAGACGTCGTCGAAGCGCACGATGTCGTCCTCGCCGAGGTATTCGCCGCTTTGCACCTCGATCATCACCAGGTCGGTGATTCCGGGGTTGAGCAGGCGGTGGCGGGTGCAGGCAGGGATGTAGGTGGATTCGTTGGTGCGCACGAAGCGCTCGGAGTCGCCGTTGACGACCTTGGCGGTTCCGGAGACGACGACCCAGTGTTCGCTGCGGTGGTGGTGCATCTGCAGCGACAGGCTGGCGCCGGGTTTGACGACGATGCGCTTGATCTTGAACTGCTCGCCTTCCTCGAGCACCGAGTACGTGCCCCACGGACGGTGCACGGTGCGGTGCAGCCGGTACGCCGGGTGGGCGCGCGCCTTGAGCTCGGCGTAGATTTTCTTGACGTCCTGCACGCGTTCGCGCGCGACCACGAGCAGCGCGTCGTCGGTGTCGACGATGACCAGGCCGTCGACGCCGACGGCGCCGACCAGGCGGCCGCCGTGGCCGTGGATCGAACAGTCGTGCACGTCGAGCAGCAGCGCGTCGCCGCTGGCGCGGTTGCCGTTGGCGTCGGCGGGAAGCAGCGCGCCCAGCGCCGACCACGAGCCGATGTCGCTCCAGCCGATGGAGCACGGCACGACCTTGATGCGGTCGGACTTTTCCATCAGCGCGTAGTCGATCGAGTCGTCGCGCACGGCGGCGAAGGCGGCAGCGTCGAGCTCGGTCTGCGTGGTTCCGTCGCCCGTGCTGTGGCGCGAGACCTGCAGGCACGCGCGCACGGCGTCGACGACATCGGGCGCATGGCGCTCGAGCTCGGCCAGCACGGTGCGCGCGGTGAAGCAGAACATGCCCGAGTTCCACAGGAAGCGGCCGCTGTCGACAAAGCCGCGCGCGGTGGCGGAGTCGGGCTTTTCGACGAAGCGCAGCACTTGCTCGCCATCGGCCTCGATGTAGCCGTAGCCGGTCTCGGGCGCGTCGGGGCGGATTCCGAAGGTGACCAGGCGGGCGTCGGCGGCCAGCGCGGCGGCGCGCTGCACGGCGGCGGCGAACGCTGCCTGGTCGGTGATCAGATGGTCTGCCGCAAGCACCAGCAGCGGCGTGTCTGGGGCGTCGTCGAGCAGCTGCAGCGCGGCTGCGGCGACCGCCGGCGCGGTGTTGCGGCCGAAGGGCTCGAGCAGGTAGTCGAGCGCCAGAGCTGCGCGGTTGACGGCGCGGTAGTGGTCGGCGGTCTGGAAGTAGAGGTCGCGGTTGGTCACCGTCAGCACGCGCTGCACTCCGGGCAGCGCGGCGGCGCGCGCGAAGGTCTTCTGCAGCAGGCTTTGGCCGTCGGCCAGGCGGATGAACGGCTTCGGGTGGCCCTCGCGAGACAGCGGCCACAGGCGCGATCCGGCGCCGCCGGACAGGATCACGGGTATCAGCTGGTTCATGGAAGGTCGCGCGGAGGACTGTTCGATGCATCCTAATGCACGCGGTAATGCACGCGGTAATGCACGCGGGCACGCAGGCACGGAGCGAGCCGTGCGGCGCGCCGCGTCGCGGCCGCCGGCGGCTTCAGCGCAGGCGCGCGGCGCGGGTCAGGATGCGGTGCAGCGCGTGCAGCACGTAGCGCATGTAGTCGGCGTCGACATGCGCCGGGTAGCGGCTGTAGATGCTCAGCAGCATGCCGCGCCGGGGCCCGGCGACGATGGCGCACGCTGCCGACGAGCGGATGCCTTGCGCATGCGCGACCGCGTGCCACGCCGGCGGATAGGCGGCGTTCACGTAGGTCGGCGTGGTCACGACGCCGGCGGCGCGCCAGGCGCGGGCGATCGACGCCACGTCGTCGCCTCCGGAGTCGAGTTCGACCTGGGTGTGCAGCCCGGCCTTCGCCAGCGCGTCGCGGTAGGCGTCGAAGCCTCCGGAGCTGTGCGCGACGACGGCGCCGCTTCCCGGTTCGACCCGGCTCCACGCCGCCGCGGCGATTCCGGGAAGCGCAGCGATGGTGTCGACGCAGCGGTCGAGGCAGTCGGAGAGGTCGGGCGATTCGAGCACGCAGCCGGAGAATCCAGCCAGCCACTGCATGTATGCGTCGCGTACTTTCTCGATGGCATCGACCTGGAACTTGAGCTCGTTTTTCAGCCGCACGTTGATCACCTGGACCAGCGCGGCGCGGTCGGCCACGCGCAGCGGCAAGGAGGTCACGCGCTCGACCAGCGCCTGCTGATAAACGCCCATGGCGTCGACCAGCGCCGACGCGCTCAGCCCGAGCACGCCGTGCACCTGCCCGACGTGCGCGGTGCGCCGGGCGTGTGCGGGCTCGTCGAGCTCGGGCGCGAGCAGCCAGCGCAGATGGGCCCGCTGGCTGTTTCCGAGCGCAGCCATTTCGTCGGTGGTCAGCGCCGCAAGCAGCGCGTGGCTGTGCGCGTTGGCGTTCAGCGAGGCGTAGAAGCCGTCGACGAAGGTCTGCGTGGCCTGCGCCAGATGGTCGGCGCCCAGGTGCAGCAGGCGGCGGCTGGCGGCGCCGTAGCCGACGACCATGGGCGCTGCGCGCGCCAGCACCTCGGCTCCGGTGGTCTGGCCCCAGCGCCGCTGCCGGAAGGCGCGGTCGCCCTTGTTGGCCTTGGCCACGTACAGCGCCATGTCGGCGTTGCGCAGCAGCAGCTCGGGCGCCTCGGTGTTGTTCGGGTCGTCTTCGGGAAAAGCGGTCCAGCCCAGGCTCAGGCCGATGCGTATTTCGAGCCCGGCGGGCAGCATGAACGCGGTATCGCAGATGCGGCCGATGCGCTGCAGGCAGCCGTGGATTTCGTCGTCGCTGTCGATGTCCTTGAGCAGCACGACGAACTCGTCGCCGCCGAGACGGGCGACGAAGTCGGTGGCGCGCATCGAATCGCGCAGCCGCTGCGCGAACAGCCGCAGCAGGTCGTCGCCGGCCTTGTGCCCGTGCTGGTCGTTGACCGGCTTGAAATCGTCCAGGTCGAGCACGCCGACGATCAGCTGCGTTCCCTGGCGACGGGCGCGCTGGATCGCCTGCGGAAGCATCAAGTTCAGCGCCAGCCTGTTCGGAAGTCCCGTCAGCACGTCGTGATGCGCGAGGTGCTTGAAGCGGTCGGTCTGCTCGCGAACGAAGCCGATGTCGTAGAAGATCGCGATGAAGTGCCCGATGTCGCCGTCGGCTTCGCGGATCGCTGAGATGGTGACGAATTCCGGGAAAACGCTGCCGTCTTTTCGGCGGTTCCAGATTTCGCCCTGCCAGCGCCCTTCGGCGCCGAGCGCGCGCCACATCTTGGCGTAGAAGGCCGAGTCCTGGTAGCCGGATTTCAGCAGCCGCGTGGTCTGCCCGACGGCTTCGTCGCGGGCATACCCGGTGATGCGGGTGAAGGCCGGGTTGACGTCGACGATCAGACCCGCAACGTCCGAAATCAGGATCGCTTCGTGCGCGTTGGCGAAAACCACCGGCCAAAGCTCCTGCGGCAGGCCAGGGGCCGACATGGGGGTGATCGTCATCAAATCATGATACGGTTATGTGTCTTTATATGTCAATAAGTTCGTCCATTTACAACGCATCGCGTCTGGCGGTGTTCAGTGCGCGCCGCGCTGCAGCACGTGCAGGCCCAGGTCGAGCAGGCACGCGGCGGCGCCCACGCCCAGCAGAGTCAGCGCAACGAGGAAGGAATCGGCATGGCGTTTGATGCGCTTGCCGATGGTGTCGACCTTGCCTTCGGCATCGCGCCCGGGTTGCGCGCGCGTGTTCGGTGCCGGTGCGGAGTCGGTCCGCCAGCTGTCGTCGATCCGGAACGGGAGCGGATGTGTTTCGGCGACGATCAGGCCGGGATGCACTCCGTCGGGAAGCCGCACCACCACTGCGGCCGGTCCGGGCGGCGGCGCGATCGTTGCCAGACGCGGCGAGCCCGGATCGGCAATCGGGGCGAGCGCCGCCGTGGCGCTCAACGCAGTGCCGCAGCAATCGCAAACGCGTGCATCGCCTGCGACGCGGGCTCCACAGTCGGGGCAGATGGTGGTCTGGTCCACTCGGTTTTCCTTCGCAGCGCGCCTCGTCGATCATACGGGCAAGAACAGCCATATCCGGGCCGCTGAAAAAAAAAGGGCGCCGAAGCGCCCTGGAGGTTCACGATGGAGAGTGTGCGTGTTGCTTTAGATCGCGGTCCAGAGATAGATGAACAGCGAGTTGTTGCCGCTGGCGTTGGTTGCCGATCCGGCGAATTTGTTGTAGGTGGTGTATTGCAGTCCGAGGCGCAGGTTCTTCTCGGGATCGGTCCAGCTCTTGCCGAACGGGTTCCAGTCCAATTCCCAGACCACGCCGTTGGTCTGCGGGTCGGTGCCTGCCCACTGGTTGGTGTTGGCCAGCATCGGATCGGTGCTTCCGGTGGAGCCGAAGAACTGGATCGTCGCGCCGTAGGTGTTCTTGTACCAGTAAGCGGTATTGAGGTTGAAGAATTCCAGGTTGTCGGCCGCATTGCTCGCGCTGCCCCCGTTGACGTACGCAGCCGAGTAGTTCTGCCGCTCGTGCATGTACAGGCCGTTGACCGTCACCGAATTGGTGCCGCCATCGATGTACTGATAGCTGGCGTCGAGTCCGACGTCCTTGAACGTGTTGTTCGTGGCCGCAGCAGTGCCGTCCTCCACTTTGGTGTTCATGCCGATCAGGCCGACTTCGTAGTTCGCGTTGCCGACGTAGTTCTCGTAGTTGACGCGCCAGTAGGGGTTGAGGCCGTCGACCGCGTCACCCGTGGCGTGCAGCTGGTTGGCCCACCAGTTCGAGATGCTGTGGTACAGACCGCCTTCGAAGTACCAGTGGTTGTTGACGAGGGTGTACGCCGTGGTGCCGATGACTTTTTGCCCGAGGCTGGAGATCATCGGCGCGGCGGGCCCGTAACTGCCGCCGAACGGACTCGACATGAAGCCGAATTGCCACGCCGGCACCGTGTTCCAGACGTCGGACACGGTCGGGTTGTTGTTCACCGAAATGCCGAAGACCCCGCTGGTCGCTCCGAACTGGTAGTTGCGCGCGTAGCGCACGTCGGTGTTGTCCCAGGCGAGGTTTTGCGAACCCGGATCGGAGTAAGTGGCCTGGCCCAGCATGCCGAGGTGGTCGGTGATTCGGCCGGCGAGGAAGATCGACGCCTGTTGCAGTGCGGTCAGGTTGTCGTTCGGGGTGAAACCGGCAGGTGGCGCCGTGTTGTCGCTCGTCGTGTGCGTGTACGACGCGACCAGCATGGCCGAAACCGGCACGTGTTTCTTGCCGTTGCTCAGCGTGTAACCGCCGAGCTTGAAGGCGCGGCCGAACGGAGTGAGCTGCGGGCCGAAGCCGCCGATGTGGCAGGCGATGCAGTCCTGGCCGGTCTGGCGCGCGAACGCCGGCACGGCATGTGCCGGGGTCGCCGCGAATCCGGCCGCGACAACGGTGGCGAAGGTCGCCAGCCAGCGCCGCAGCGAGCGGGGCCTGTTGATTCCAGAGTGAGCTGTGAACATGGTGTTTTCCTTTTGTCGCGTCAACA
>JAJZEB010000012.1:0-7441 GCA_021805805.1 Pseudomonadota bacterium
GGCGTCAACATCGCTTCCAAAAATCGTCTGGCTCATCGTTTCACGACCCTTGGCGGGATACCCGAATGATTCCGGGATGCCGCCGATTTTGCGCTGTTTGCCGCGACCCGCGTTTGCCGTCAGGGGGGATTTGCGCATGTCTTCCGTCATCGATGACCCGCGCCATCAACGGCTCACTGCCGAGGCCAGGAAGGTCATCGTCGCGTCGACCATCGGCACCATGTTCGAGTGGTACGACTTCTTTCTCTACGGCTCGCTCGCCGGGGTACTTGCAAAAAAATATTTCGCGGCGCTCGATCCGAGTTCGAGTTTTGTTTTTGCGCTGCTCGCGTTTGCTGCCGGTTTCATTGTCCGCCCAATTGGCGCATTGATTTTCGGCCGACTCGGCGACGTTGTCGGCAGAAAATACGCCTTCATGGTGACCATCATCATCATGGGCCTTTCCACCTTTCTCGCCGGCTTGATCCCCGATGCGTCGACGATCGGGATTCTGGCGCCGATTGCGCTGATCGCGTTGCGCCTGCTGCAGGGACTTGCGATCGGCGGCGAATACGGCGGCGCGGTCACGTTCGTCGCCGAATACGCGCCGCGGCAGCGTCGAGGCGGGTATTCGGCGTGGCTGCAGACGACAGCCACGCTCGGCCTGCTGCTGTCGCTGATCGTCATCGCCGGGGTGCGCAGCGTGCTCGGCGACGCCGAATTCAACGCCTGGGGCTGGCGCCTGCCGTTTCTCGGCTCGCTGCTGCTGCTCGCGCTGTCGATGTGGTTCCGCCTGCAGTTGACGGAGTCGCCGGTGTTCACCCGCGTGAAGGCGGCCGGACGGCTGTCGTCGGCCCCGCTGCGCGAGGCGTTTGTGGCCGACCGCGGCAATGCTGCGCGCGTGCTCGTCGCGTTCTTCGGCCTCGTCGCCGGCCAGGCCGTGGTCTGGTACGCGGGGCAGATCTACGCGCTGTTCTTCCTGACCCGGATCCTGAAAGTCTCCGCGCTCGATGCCGACGTGTTCGTCGGCGCTTCGTTGCTGCTGGGAATCCCGTTCTTCTGGGTCTTCGGCGCGCTCGCCGACCGTTTCGGGCGCAAGCGCATCATCCTCAATGGGCTGGCGCTCGCTGCCCTGAGCTATTTCCCCCTCTATCACGCACTGACCGCCGCGGCCAACCCCGCGCTGGCGAAAGCGCTGGTCTCGGCCCCGGTGCGGCTGATCGCGGCCCCCGATGAGTGCTCGTTCCAGTTCGACCCGCTGGAAACGAAGACGTTCACCAGCTCGTGCGACATCGCCAAGCGGCTTCTGGCCGAAGCGGCGATCGATTACACGACAACCGCAGGCCAGGGCCCGGCCCGGATCGTGGTCGGCGACCGGGTGCTGCCGGTTTTCGAGGGCGGCGGTCTGAGTCCCGCCGAACGCGCAGCGCAGGCGCAGGCACTGCGTGCGGCGCTGGCACGCGCAGCGCATGCCGCCGGCTACCCGGAACAAGCCGACCCGAACGCGATCGACACCCCGCTGGTGATCGGCATCCTGTTCGTGCTGGTCCTGCTGGTGGCGATGGTCTACGGCCCGCTCGCGGCGGCGCTGGCCGAACTCTTCCCGACGCGGCTGCGCTGCACATCGCTGAGCCTTCCCTACCACCTGGGCAACGGCTGGTTCGGTGGTCTGCTGCCGACGATCGCATTCGCCCTCGTCGCGCAGAACGGCAATATCTACTACGGGCTCTGGTACGCAGTGATCGTGGCCGCAGTGACATTCGTGATCGGCATGAATTTTCTTCCGGAGACCGCAGGCAGCGACCTGAACCTCGATGGATGAACCGAATCCGCCAGGCGCCGCGTACCAGAAGACCGCGGCCGGCGTTGCGGAAATCCGCAACGGCGGCAGCGCGTTGCCGCGGCGGCTGCGCAACGTGCTGCTGTTCGTCGATGGTCGGCGCACCGAGCACGAGTTGCGCGAGCTGATCGCAGCGTCGGGTGCGCCGTCCGACGCCCTCGAGCAGCTGTGCGCGCTGGACCTGATCGCCGAGGCCCGCCAGGACCGCGGCGCAGCGGACGACTCCGCAGCTCCGGGCGCGGCACCGCCACGCGCAGCGCCGCTTGCCGACGGCGATTTCGCCGCGCTCTACGATGCGGTCAACACCCTGGTCGGCCGCCACCTGGGCATGCTGAAGGCGTACCGCCTGCAGATGCGCATCGAGCGCTGCACGACGACGACGCAGCTGCGCGCATTGCTGCCGGAAGTCGAGGCGGCGCTTGAGCGCGCACTGGGCGCGCAAGCCGCGGGCAAGCTGGTGGCTGCGCTGCACCCGCCCGACCATCCCGCCGGCTGAGCCGCGACATTGCAGCCGGTGCCACACCGATACGGGACCGCCATCATGTCACTGTCACGATCGCCTGTTCCCCAACGTCGAGCCGAGACCGCTTCGCCGGCGCCGCAGGACCCGAGGCCGCGTTTGCCCCGCGTTCCCCGCCTGCTGCGCCGGCTTCGGCGCAGCGACGGCTCGGCCTGCGGCCTCGACGACCTGGCCGAAGCGCTGGCTGCGCGCAACGCGCAGCTGCGCACCGACGTGGCGCTGGCCCGCGGCGAAGCAGCACGCTGCGCCACGCACGAACAGGGCGCGCTGCGCGCGCTGGCTGCTGCGCGCGGCATCGCGGCGCTGCTGGCCAAGATCAATCACGTCATCGCCAAGGCCGAAAGCGAAGAGCAGATGCTCGCGCAGGCGTGTGCGCTGGCCGTGGAAGCCGGCGGTTTCGAGCTGGCGTGGATCGCCACGCCCGACCCCCAGGGCTGGTTCCGGTCGTTGGCGGCCAGCGGCGCCATGACCTATCTGGAGCAGGTCCGCACATCGATCGATCCGGCGATCGCCGAAGGCCGCGGGTGCATGGGAAGCACCTGGCGCGATGGCATCGCGCACTTCAATGCATCGATCCAGGCTGCGGAGTCGATGCGTCCATGGAAGGACTGGGCGAGTCGGCATGGCCTCGGCGCGGTCGGTGCGCTTCCGGTGCGCCGCGACGGACGCATGTGGGCCGTGATGGCCGTCTACCATCGCATGGAGGGCCTGTTCGACGGCGACACGCGCGCGGTGCTCGAAGAACTCGCCGAAAGCCTGTCGCGCGGAATCGACCGCGTCGCGATGGACGCGCGCCAGCGGCAGAACGACCTGCTGCGCCAGATCCTGCTCGACAACGCCGTCGCCGGAGTCACGATGACCCAGGGCAACCGCATCGTCAGCGCCAACGCACGCTTCGCCGAGATGCTCGGCTACACCGGAATCGACGAGCTCGTCGGCCATCCGACGCTGTCGCTGTACGCCGACCGTACCGAGTTCCAGCGCATCCACGACCTGTACCCGCGGATGTACGAATCGGGCGCCGCGCAACTGCTCAGCGTGCACCTGAAATGCCGCGACGGCGGACTGATCAGCTGCGACCTGTCCGGGCGCCTGCTGCCGCAGCCGCAAGGCAAGCCGATCGCGGTCTGGACCGTGGTCGACGTCACCCAGCGCGACGAGCAGACGGAACGGCTGCGCAAGCTGGAGGCCGACGCCGCGTTCCACGCCCACCACGACGCCCTCACCGGCTTGCCCAACCGCTACGCGCTCGAGCAGTACCTGCCGGGCGCCATCGCCGACGCCCAGCGCCACGCCAGCGCGCTGGTCGTCGGCCTGATCGACCTGGACGATTTCAAACCGGTCAACGACACCTACGGCCACGCCGCCGGAGACGCCCTGCTGCGCCAGTTCGCAGGACGCGCGAAGAGCGTGCTGCGCGGCTCGGACTTCCTCGCGCGCATGGGCGGCGACGAATTCGTCGTCGTGCTCAAGGGCATCGATCCGGTCGACGCGTGGAAAGGCGCCATGCCTGCGATCAGGCGGCTGCACGGCTGCATCGCGACACCGTTCGAGGTCGCGCGCGACCAGCTGGCCACGGTGCGCATGACCCTGGGCGCCGCGCTGTACCCCGACGACGGTGCGGACGCCGCGGCGCTGCTGCGCGTGGCCGACGCCGCGATGTACCGCTCCAAGGCACGCAAGGGTGAACGGGCGCACTGGTGGTGCCTGGGCCACGCCGACGTCTGACCAGTCGTTAGCGGGACAGAACACTAGTCCACTGCGTCAGGGAAATGGCCTGGAAACGACGGCCATCGCTGCGGCATTTCTGCAGCGCTCGGTAACGCTGCAGCGCTGCGCGGCTGCTCGGGAGCGTCGTCGTCGGCGTCGCGCGCACCCGCCGCATAGAGCACGTGACTGACGCAGGCCAGGGCACGGTCGGTCGGATCGACGGGCACTTCGTCGTAGTCCAGGTCCTCGCCGCTGGGCATCCGGATTTCGCGAGCCTTGTCCGACGCGGGGTCGTGCCGAACGACGACGTAGGCCCGATTCCCGATCTCGCCATTCAGGGCGGCAAGCAGCAGGTTGCCACGATCGGGAAGGGCCGCATACGGCAGTTCCGGATCGAGCCGCACGAAGACGAAACCCCCGACGGATCGGTCGCGCAGCCCGGCCTGGGCATCGGCGATGGCGTTGGCAAGTTCAAGCTGGAGACTGTGCAATTGCGCCGAGTCCTCCGCGGATTGCGCTTCGGATTTCAACTGCCTCTGCGCCAACCAGTCGGCCAGGCGCCTGGTCGAAACCGTGCACACCTGCAGCCCGCCGTTGCCGAGCCACTCGGTCAGTGAATTCGATTGAAGATCCACGAAATGCCGCGCCGCGAACTTCCTCGCGTCGAACTGGGCCCTGGCGCGCTGCATGGCTTCGTCATCGCCCGCGCCAGGCAAGGTTTCGATGACGTCGAGCATGACCTCGGCCGCCTTGTGCGCAGGCCTCCACTCCAGCGCACGGGATGCATCCGGTTCGTCGACGCGCTCCATCAAGCGACCGCTGGACGGAACCTGCAGCACCGCGCGGTCCGGCTCGACGCGCGACGCGACATTCGGCAGCTCGCCGGTCGACGCAGCCGACAGCGACGCGCCGATGCCCGCTGCACCCGCGGCCTGCGCAACCGGCTTCGCCGCCACGCCGCGCCTGGATTGCAGCACCGGAGTGCGCAAGCGATCGATCATCGACGGCGCCAACGCGCGTTGCGCGCCGGCCACCGGTCTGGCCGCCACGCGCGCGTCGCCCCGCTTGGGCGCAGCGGGCGCTGGCCGATTCACCTCAGCCGCAGCAGCCGGCGCCTGCGCCGGCGCTGCGTTGCGTGGCCGCGGCTTGGCCAGATCTTCGAGGCGTTTGGAAAGGCCTTTGCCCACCCGCCCGGGCCCCTCCGCGCCAGTTCGCGGAACCGCGCGCTGCGCTGCGTGGCCCGGGACCTGCCTGGCCGCAACCACCGGCTGCTTCGCGACCACGCCCGGATGCGCGCGCCGTGCAGTGCCGCGCTTGCTGTCTTCCACGGCCCAGCTTTCGCCGCCCGCGGCGCCCAGCAGCGCCAGCGTCAGCCATGCCGCGATCGGCTTGCGCTTCGCGCGTGGTGTCGTCGGTGTCTTCATGGTCATTCTCCTTACCGCCATTGATTCGGAACAATTGCCGAACATGACGATTTAGATGCAACCAATCAGATCAGTTCCACTCCAAAATTTAGGGATCAACAAGCGCAGCGCAATGCCGCGGCAACACGGCGTGAGCCGTGCGCGGGCCGCCCGCGCACGGCACGTCATCACCGGGCCGCGAAGTCCGCCGGCGGCCGGTAGACGACCATCGCGACGCGCGCATCACCGAGGCTTTCCACCGTGATCTCGTCCAGTCCGTCCAGCCCGGCCTCCGGCGACTGGCTCGGTTGCGTCAACACGAAGCGCCCGTCTGCGGTCGGCATGGCCACCGCATAGCATCTGGCGTGGGCGTGGGCGTGGGCGTGGGCGTCGCCGCCGTCGCAGCCCGTGGCTTCGACGACGACCGCGGCGATAGCGCGCTCGAACGGAAGCCCGGCGTAGGGCGTCGCGCTGCCGTGGGCGATCGCGATCACCGCGCCGCCGGGCGCAGCAGCGTCGTCGTCGCTCGATGGTGTCAGCGTGGCATTCCCGCTGGGCGCCGCAACGGCCGCAGCTTGCCGGGCCAATTCAATCTCCCCCTCCGGATCGGGCACCAACAACGATTCGGCGTCGCTGCCGGGGGCCCGGAACTCGACTTCGACCGGAGCGTCCAGTCCGACTCGGCCCCACAGCTCGGCCACCGTCAACCCGGGGTCCTGCAGCTTGTTCTGGTCGTAATGGCATGCCATCTGCGCATCTCGGATCCCGGCGTATTGCAGCAAACGCTGCTGCGCCGCGATCGCGAGCACGGACTGCACGGCAGTCCGTGCCGACAGCGCAAAGCCCGGCGGCGGCACCAGCGCGGTGGCTGCGGCGCCCGATCCGTCCATGCTTGCACCGTGCGCCATCTCGAGTTGCCGCGGGCCCTGCGCGCCGCGACCCGAGCCGCCGCCGATGCCGGCCCGGTTCGATGGCCGCCCGACCTGCGAAGCGATGGGCTGCGACGGCCTCGCGTTGGAAGCAGCGGCGATCCCGGCGGCCTCAGTCAACCGACCCCGGCCGCTGGCGCGACGCACCTGCAGCGGCGCGCGCGGTGGACCGGCCTTGTACAACACCGAATCAACGCACTGTCCGACCAGCGCCTTCGCGGCCATCTGATCCAGCCCGGCGTGACCGGCGCCGGTGCGCACCGGGAGCTGCAGCGCGTAGCCGCCGCCGGCGGTCGGCACCGCGACGCTGTAGGTCGGCAAGCCGCACTGTGGCGAGGCCGTGCGAACGACCAGGGCCGCGATGTCCCCGGCCTGCAGCATGTCCGAGTAGGACAGGCAGGCTTTGGGCGAACTGGAGGTCATCGTGACCAGGACGCTGCCGAGCTCGCGGACATGCGCCTCGGCGCGAATGAACTCGAGATTCTCCTCGGCGTCGCTCCCGGTTCCGCGGCCGCCGGACCGCATGATCTCCATCGGCTGCAGGCCGGTGATTTGCTCCCAGACCGAGGCGAAGGGCGCACGCGCTGCGGCGCTCGGTTCGCGAAGCAGCGCGCTCAGGCGCCCGAACGCGGTGTCGATGTCGGCGACGGGCGACAGGTTGTCGTGCAGCACGGTGTACATCAGCAGCGCTTCGGCAGCGCCGAGCGCCGACAGGCGCGAAGCCTTCGGCCTCGCCGCGGCGCGAAATCCCGGCTGGCCCGGAACGACTGGCTGACGTTGTGGCCGCAACGCTTGCTGCGCGCTGCTGCGCCACGCCTTCGGCCCGCTCGGCGCGCCGGCGTTGGCGCGCACCGCGCCCTGGCCCGCCGGCACGACCGCGCGGCCGCCGAATGCAGGTTTGCGCTTCGCTTCGGCATCCTTGCGCAGGCTGATCTGGTCGTGCAGGCGCAGTTGCTGCTCCTTCCGACGCTTCGAGAGCGCACCCGCCCTTGTCTTGTCGCCCTCCGGCAGCGCAACGCCCGCCGCGCGCTGCGCGCCGGCGTTGCCGCGCACCGCGCCC